>JBLNGL010000542.1:0-3279 GCA_050264735.1 Ignavibacteria bacterium
AGCAAAATGCTTGAAAGCGAGCGGACCAAGCTTTTAAAATTGGAAGATGAATTGCATAAAAGAGTTGTTGGTCAGGACGATGCTGTTTATGCAGTTGCAAATGCCATCCGGAGATCACGAACCGGGCTGCAGGATATTAACCGTCCCATCGGTTCGTTTATTTTTCTAGGTACTACCGGAGTGGGTAAAACAGAACTGGCAAGAGCACTTGCAGAATTTCTATTCGATGATGAGCATGCGATGGTAAGAATCGACATGTCGGAGTATATGGAAAAATTCTCAGTTTCGCGTTTGATAGGTGCGCCTCCCGGATATGTCGGTTATGAAGAAGGAGGCCAGTTGACCGAAGCAGTGAGAAGAAGACCTTTTTCCGTTGTTCTGCTGGATGAAATCGAAAAAGCACATCCTGATGTATTCAATATATTGCTGCAGGTGCTTGATGATGGCAGATTAACAGATAACCAGGGCAGAACGGTAAATTTCAAAAATACAATAATTATAATGACATCAAACCTCGGTTCTCATCTGCTCCAGGAAAAACTTGAAAATGCTGATGAGGCCGATTTAGATAATGTAATGGATGAGTTAAGGTATAAATTGGTGGATCTTTTAAGAAAAACAATAAAACCTGAATTTCTAAACAGGGTTGATGAAGTTGTTTTATTTAAGCCGTTAACGAGAACCGAAATAAGAAAGATAGTAGATATCCAGATACAGCATACACAGGATCTTCTTAAGGAAAGAGAAATTACTCTTATTGTTGATGATGAATCTAAAGATTGGCTGGCCAAGCTAGGTTATGATGTAACATATGGTGCAAGACCTTTAAAACGAACAATTCAGAAACATCTTACAAATCCTTTATCCCAGGAATTGCTCGCCGGAAATTTCCATCATGGAGATTTCATAAAAGTCATCATCGGTAATAGGGGGAAATTAGAATTCCATAAAACTGAAACTGCTGCGCAAATCGTTTAATAATATGTTAGGGGCAATTTTATTAGAGTGCCCCTAATCTTTCTTTTCTATAATCGGTTCCAGTTTATTAGGAGGAAGTTTTCTAGCTGCTTTCTTCACTGCATCCGACAATAAAAACTCAATCTGTGCATTTATACTTCTCAAATCATCTGCCGCCCATTTTTCGAGGGCGGCATATAAATTTTCATCTATTCTTAATAAAAATTTTTCTTTTCAGGCATAAATAATTCTTGAACTTTAACCAGGTTATGACTCCTTTCGTCATTATTTCAATATACGAAAGGAGGGCTAGAATCCAAGGTTTGGAATCCAGCTGTTCGTTTTTTTAGTATGGTGATCATATTTTTTATTTTCAAGCGGATTTTCATTTGGATGATATCAAAACCTTACCCGATTCAGTTTTAATTTCCGATCATTTTATATCATATAATCAAGAGGGCATGAAAATAATTTATCTTTTATGTTGTCTGAATTTCATCTTCTTTTACAATCCTTTCCTTTTCATTTGTTTGATCTGCAAAAGCTGCTTCGTATAATTTTACGAGAATAACAAATGTAGAAATTAAAAGAGGCCCGAAAACAATTCCCAGAATCCCGAAAATAGGGATTCCGATAACAATGCCGGTAATAGAGATTAAAGGATGAATATTTCCGATCCATTTGTTTATCCAAAGCCGGAGTAGATTATCAATATTGCTAACAGCCACAAAGCCGAATATGATTATGCCGGCTCCGTTGAAAGTATTACCTGAGGCAATCTCGATTAAGCCTGCTGGAATAAAAGCAGCTGCCGATCCAATTACCGGCAGAAATGAAAGAAAGAAACAGATTAGACTCCAAAATAATGGTTCCGATACACTGAAAATAACCAAACCTATTCCAAACATCAAAGCCTGGGCAAAAGCAATAATTCCCTGCCCGATTATATTGGCGTAAGTCATGTTCTTAAGTTCTTTGGCAAAATGTGCACTGTTTTTTCCCCTGAAAGGCATATACTTGATCAGAGTACCTTCAAAGACCTCAATTTTTGTAAACATAAAATAAAGAAAGAAATACATCATGGATAGTGTAAGAACAATATCAAGAAAAGTGCTTATGAAAGAGGAAAGAATACCAATCGCTGCAGTGCTTCCCCGTTTTATGGCATCTTTTATAGTATCCTGACCAATATTATCTCCGATGAATTTTTGGACTGCTGAGATAACCTTTTCTACCGATTCCGGATGATCTTTAAAATAGAGAATCTTATTTATAAGCATCCAGGTGATGGATGAAAAAGGTATAATGATAATTATGATCGAGATAAAGATTATAGCTACAAAAGCAATTATCCGGTTCCAGTTTCTTTTTTCCGTCAGATAAATGAACAAAGGTTTAAATAAAACATAAAGAACTATTGAACCTAGAATTGCAGCATAGAGAGAACTTAAAGAGTAAAGAAGAAAAATCCCGAGAAGAATAATCAGGATGATAGCAATTGTTTTGCTTTGCTTTATTGTATAGATAGACATTTTTAATTCCTTATTATTATTATAATTTAAGGAATTAAAAAGATGCTGGAGGTGATTAAAAATTATATTTCTTATTTTATTTCTTAAAAAATATTTTTGTGATTTTCTTACACTCTCACTCGTTAAAAAATGTAGCTTAATAGTCCATAAAATAGATTGTTTTTCCCATGGGAGTTTATTCTTAGGCTTCCTATATTAATGATCAAATTTGGAGAAGAAATGAGAAAAAAAATTTACTTCGTTTTAATGCTTTCGCTAATAATTATATATGGATGCGGCAAAGATGAGGAACCGCCGCTTCCTGAGGGAACCCATTCGGTAGAAGTTGAAGAAAGTTTGGATGCCTCGCAGTATACTTATATACGGGTTTCTGAAGCTGATATTGAATACTGGATAGCAGTTCCCAAAATGCAGGTAGAAAATGGTGAGAAGCTTTACTTTTCAAAAAGCATGGTTATGAATAATTTTCAAAGTAAATCTTTAAATAGAACTTTTGATAAAATATTATTTGTTGATGACATTTCCAGGACGCGCCCGGCAGCGGGAAACCAGAGAACTTCCATGATTCACCCCAAAATTGAAAGCATGCAGAATAAGGATCTGAAAATAGAACGATTAAAAGATGGTAAAACCGTTGAGCAGATCTTCTCTGAAAAGGATAAAATTGCTGGAAATAAAGTAAAAATCCGGGGTAAAGTAATTAAATATAATCCTGAAATTATGAACAGAAACTGGATTCATCTGCAGGACGGCACAAGTTCAGGCGAGAATTTTGATTTAATGGTTACAA
>JBLNGL010000543.1:0-7806 GCA_050264735.1 Ignavibacteria bacterium
CGGCTACTAAAACCCGCTGGGTATTATTGCTTAAACTCATTCCGATTCATCCTCTTCGCTGCTTTCATTCATTGTCCTGTCGATATAATTTAAGGCAGCCTGGACATCTTCTTTCCTGACAAGCAGTTTAATAACCCCCAAATCGCCTGGCACGGGGAAATTCCTATCTTTTTGTATCAGGACTTCCGAAATTATTCCCGCACCATCAAGGTTATTTTTTATCATTTCCGCTTCATATTCGTCATTTGAAGTATAAACAACTTCCCAGTTTTCTTCAGTCCATTCCTCCTGTTTTTCAATATATTCCGGGTCCACCAGGGCAGCGCCGCAGTCCGGGCAGAATGCTACGCCCTCTACATACTCATAATTGCAATTTGGGCAAACTGCCATACATTTCTCCTTCTCTCAGCCGAATGCCGACTGTCTTCTTTTTGAATAATATCTTATTAAAATGATTATTCCTGCGAATAACGCTAAGAATATAAAAAATATTGTCACTGTTGAACCAAGCTGAAAATCTCCGGCTGCAGTTGTACTCAATAGTTCATCTTCGCCGACAATAAAGTAGAGCATCACCGCCGTAAAGTTATTTATAAAATGGAGCAGCATGGGAACAAAAATTGAATTGGTAGTATAGGCAGCAAAACCGAAATAAAAACCTAAGGCAATCAATGGGATTGTTCCGTAAATATTAAAATGATATAATCCAAAAAAAACTGCAGAAATAAAAGCAGCCAAGACCGGTTTTAACTTGAATTCAAAACTTCTTTGTATATAACCGCGGAACATTACTTCTTCACAAATCGCAGGTATCAATGCAATTACAACAACTACTAATATTCCTTCCGGGATACTATCAGATTTTATTAAATTTCCATAAGTTTTTTCTATCAATTTGTTAAAAGAATCAACTAATTCCTTCAAGTCCTTTATAAAGTAAAATTTATCTGCAAGCAATTCGATAAAAAAATTCTGGATATATAGGTAACTCTGGAGAAGGGGAGTAAGTGCAAATATTCCTATTACAAAAAGAATAAGTTCTATCCAATTGGGTTTTTTGAACCTGATTATTTCTGTAACGTCTTTATAAAAAACCTGTGTGAACAGCAGCGCAGGAACCAATATAAATAGGATCTGACCGGCAATAGTCATCAACCTGAGGCTGTTTATTGGAGCATTATCTAAATCAAATCCAAATACTGCAGCTGTAAGAGTCCCCCCTATTACCTGATAAAGGAAGAATCCTCCGAATAAGCCGATAAAAGCAGCTCCGACGGGATGAATCCTCGGAGTAATTTTTTTAATTTCCTCATCCCCGGATAAAGATTGATTTTCTTCCTGTTCCTTTTCTTTGTCTAATTCTTCCATACCATAGAATTATGCTAAATATTTTGAGCAAGTTAATTAAAACAGGATTAACCTCAAAAAAATAACCCCGTTTTAACGGGGTTGTTCAAAAATTCAATGCAAATAAAAAATCTGCTATTTCTTCGAAAGCAGCTTGCCTGCAAGACCTTCATACTTGGTTAATTCAGCATCAATAGATCCCACTACAACTTTTGTTTTTACTTTAATGGGTATTTTTAAGCTGTCGTCGGAAAGCCAGATTACAATGCTGCCTTCGCTTTTGAAAAGGCCTCCTTCCCGAACAAGCGGTTCAACTATAATGCATTTAAATGATCCGGCAGAAACATTTACCGTTTCCCTTCCTAAAAATTTAACATCCAGATCGTAAGTTTTATTTTTATAAAAATTCTGAAGATGA
This sequence comes from Ignavibacteria bacterium, assembly GCA_050264735.1. GTDB lineage: Bacteria > Bacteroidota > Ignavibacteria > Ignavibacteriales > Ignavibacteriaceae > DATKLQ01. The sequence goes on from JBLNGL010000543.1 coordinate 1,766, forward strand.
AAAGTATCATCAACCTTTAAATTTGAGTAATCGAATGTGCGTGCCAGATAAAAAGCGGATACTATATCGTTAACATATGGAGGGATTACAAATTCGCCTTCGGTAGTTTTGGCTTTCCCTTTTCTCTGATCAAAAAAAGCCGAAAAATCTCTTGAAAAACTTCCTTCCCGTATATGCTGTTCAAAACGCCATGGGAAAATCCCTTCTACATCGACAAATGTTTCATAGCGGTCTCTTACCTTGTATATCCAATCAAAACTCGGAACAGTATTAACTTCAAAAGTAATATGATATGCATCTCTCCCCGAAATTCTTCTTATACGGGGAATGTTAAACGAAGCAATTCCTGCGGTTACAAAGCCATATTTAACATCAAACGTTAATTTTTCTCCCACCTTAAATGCTGTATTCTTTATTTTTCTGAAATCATCAGCTCTCTTATCTGCGGCAGTTTTTATTTGAACAGCAAAGAAGATAATGATCAACCCAAAGGTAAAAACACTAAACCTCCAAAAGGTGTGTTTAAATGTTTTGTACATTCAACTCTCCAATATTTGTAATAAACTTATAAATTTTTTCAATTTGAACAAAGACATCAGTCGCCTTAATGGTCTTCATACAGTCTTCGCTGCTGCACTGTTCCCTACGGCAGTCTGAACATGTTTTATCCGGAGTAAAAATAGCTTTTTTCTCCGTATAAGGTCCCCACCTTTTAGCCGAGCAAGCGAGCAGGTTAGGATAAAATCCGATTGTGTATTTACCCAGCGCGGCTGCAATGTGAATCGGTCCGGTAGAATTGGATATAAAAATCGAGCACCTGCTGATTAAAGCAATAAGTTCCGAAAGATCCAATAAGCCGGCAAAATTTTTTATTTTTTCATTAATTATAAGCCTGCCGCACATATCTTTTTCGTTTTCAGAGCCGGTAACAAGAATTTGAGTATTAAGATTAGAATCTACTAAACCGATCAGTTCCTTAAATTTTTCCGGCGGAAAATTGATTGAGCTCCCTCCGCTCCCGGGATGAACGATAATTAAAGGTACCCCGGTTTTAATTTCATGCGCAATTAATAAATTATTAACCTTATGCAGACTTTGATCATTAGTTTTAATATCAAAGTTTATGCTGGCGTAATCTGTTTTTTCATAGATCCCGAAATACTGCAGGAGATTTATATTATATTCCAGTTCATGCTTCTCCGCATGTTTCCTATGTTCATAAACTTTCCTGTTAAATAAAAAGGAATACAACCTGTAGCCGGTTCCTATTCTGTTTTTTATTCCGGATAAAAAAATAATCAGGGCTGCAATGAAAGTAGGATAAACTATAACGCACGAATCAAATTTTTTTGCGGCAGTAACCATAATATTACTGAACAAAGATATTTTTTGATTTGACTCATGAAGTATAATAACCTCATCGATATAAGGATGATTCTCGACAAGGCTTTTTGTATAATTCCTGAGCAGAAAAGTAATTTTGCATTGCGGATAATGTTTCTTTACAATCCCGGCAAGCGGAAGAGATAAAACAACGTCGCCGATCCGATCGGTTCTTACAATCAATAAATTTTTGGGTTCAATGCTTTTTCCGCCGGAATCATTTTTTGGAGACATAGGGATTTTCTTTTATATAAAACCTCCAGGGTAAATCTACAGATTTAATAATACCGATTCTCCTGGAAACAGTTATCTCTTCCGGTTTCATCTGTGGAGAATCAAGAATATAAATTTCATCACCTGTCAGATCAGTTCCGTAATGATCCATCGTAATTGCGAAGGCCCTGCATACCTTGCCGGGTCCGCTGGTGAGATTAAATTTCTCTTTTTCATTAAGCAGATCTCTCCCGAAACGGTTTTTTATCATTATATTAATACCGGTCACCGGCTCAACTGCTCTGATCAAAACGGCTGTTCCGGAACCTTCTTCTCCGGTAACAATATTGCAGCAGTAATGATTTCCGTAAGTAAAATAAACATACAGGAATCCGCCTGTTCCGAACATTATTTTATTTCTTTCCGTTATTCCTCTAAAAGTATGTGCAGCCTGATCGATCGAACCGTCGTATGCCTCGACTTCTGCTATTCTGCCTGAAAGTATTTTTGTTCCGTTCCTTTTTACCAGAATTTTCCCTAATAATTCTTTTGCGACAATTAAAACATTACGGGTATAAAAACTTCTGTTTAGTTTTTGATCTGATTTTTTCATGTTTGAAATGGGGAGAAGAAATAATTAAGAAGAGTGTCTGCTCTGATTTTAACCTTCAAGGCCGGAGGGCAGTTCATCAATTTTTTTTCTGTAATAATCTTCCCTATCGGGATGCTTTTGAATCAATTTAAGATATACTTTTTTTGCTTCTTCAATTTCTCCCTGGGAAATATAAATCTTTGCAAGAGTTTCGGAGACTATTATGCTGCCGCCCGGAAAATTATCGTTCTTTTCAGCTTCCGGTTTATAATCGCTCCCGGATATTTTTGATGAAGAGATTTCACGTGCCAGGTCTTCCAGCCTGTCTTCAATATCTTTCATAGATTCGTTAGTTTCCGGCTTATTTTGCAAACTGGAAAGCTCTTGATCACGCCCCGGATTATCTTTAACATTGTATAAATTTTGATGTCTTCTTATTCCTTCAATTTCTCTAACATAAAAATCATATGTTTTTTTTGAATGCATTAAATCTGTGCCGGTCTTTAATACATCAAGGGATAATTTATATTTTCCGGAAAGGGCATAAGCCTTAGCAAGGGTAATATATGCAGGAGGGAAGTACGGATAGTTTTTAATCCCGTTTTCTAGAATTTCAATTGCTCCGGTAATATTTTTTTTATCTATTTCTTCTGCTGCAGCATGAACAAAGAGCGGTGAGTTTTTATTCGACTCGTAGATATACGCTAATTTGCTTGAAAATATTTCCTGCTGACTGCTCAAACTATTTGTATTTTTTTCAAATTTTTGCCGGGCTTATTTTTTCGAATAAGCATGCTTTATTGATGTAAATGATACAAAAGAAAATCCTACAAAAAATAATATCTGAAACGGCAACGCCGCAATTTCAGCAAAATATATTGAAGATCCGATTCCTACCAGACAGTAAAGAGCCATAATCAGCTCCACAACCACCGATAAACCTATCTTACTGGGGATATATTTTTTATCTCTCCAGGAATCTGTGCTTTTCTCCACTTTGAATTTGGGTGTTCTTACAAATTCACTTTTCCTGCTCAGCAGGCCTTCAATAACAGCACGCGAATTGTTAACTGCAAACCCCATGCTGCCGGCCATGAACAGCGGGAACAAAACAATTTTCTTTCTCCAGTCTGTCCTGATATCCTTCTGCGAGTAAAGGTAGAAAATAAATGAGCTGATAAATGCAAGCACAAAAAGTGAAAGGATTGCAAAATAAACCTCATGAGATCCGCTGTTCTTAATAAAGATCAACGGTACATTCAGAATAGCAGATAAAAGTATAAACGGGAAAACCAGGTTGTTTGTTAAATGAAAAGTTGCCTGGAGTTTTATCCTTAACGGAACTTTTGATTTCCATACGAGAGGAAGGATCTTCTTTGCAGTTTCAATTGCACCTTTTGTCCATCTGAACTGCTGGTTCTTTAAAGCATTTATTTCGGAAGGCAGTTCGGCAGGAGAAGTAAAATCTTTAAGGAATACAAACCTCCAGCCGTTAAGCTGCGCACGATAACTTAAATCGAGATCTTCGGTTAGAGTATCATCGTGCCAGTTCCCAGCGTCTTCAATACAATTTTTTCTCCAGATTCCGCCGGTACCGTTAAAATTAATGAAGAAACCTGCTTTGTTTCGAACAGATTGTTCAATAACAAAATGCCCGTCCAATGCCAGCGCCTGTGCTTTGGTTAAAAGAGAATAATCGCCGTTAAGGTGTTCCCACCTGGTTTGAACCATTCCAACTTTTTCATCTGTGAAGAAGGGGATTGTTTTCTCTAAGAACTCCTTATGAGGAATGAAGTCTGCATCAAAAATTGCTATGTACTCTCCCTTGGCGGTCTTCAGTCCTTCCTTTAATGCACCTGCTTTAAATCCGTACCGGTTTTTTCTCTTTATTAATGAGATATCTATTCCTTCTTTTCTTTTTTGCTCCACCAGGCGGGCTGAGATTAATGAAGTTTCATCGGTAGAATCATCAAGCACCTGTATTTCCAGTCTTTCTTTAGGATAATCAATTTCGCATACTTTATTTATCAGTCTTTCTACTACATAAAGCTCATTGTACAGCGGAAGCTGAATTGTAACGAAAGGTTTGATGCCGGTTTCGGATTGATCTGCAGGTTTCGAAACCGGTTTTACATTACGGTATTTGTTATAATAAAAAATCATTATAAAGCCGTGACAGCCGAAAACAAAGAGTATAAATAGTGCAATGAAATAAGAAATTAGTACTATATCATCCATACGATTATACCGTTATTTATAATTAAAGAATTATTTCACCAGCCTGAGACCGTATCGAGAAGAATATCTTCCGTAATCTTTTCAACCGCATCTTCAATAGCTGTTCTTCTGGCACTTACATCCCCAGTGGATGAATAATCCCCGTACTCTGAGAAGGTCTTTTCATAAATCGTTTTTCTTTTTATCAGGTCTCTATATACTGTATGTACGGAAAGAGTAATCCTCCGTGTTTCAACCTGTTCGCCGGCTTTAACCACCACCGGCGCATCCGGGAGCGATAGAATTGTACATTCAATAACCGCATCCGCTTTAGTTCTATCTGTAACCTGGAGAGAGTTATCATCGATGAATTTTTGAGTTAATCTGTCAGTAAATAATTCTCTCAGCCCTGCTTCACCCGAACCGCTTCGGTCATCGGTAATCGGTATTGCAATTGTTTTTAAGTGTTCCGGTACTGATGATCCGGTAAAAGAATAAATGCAGCACCCGGTAAAATTAAAGATGCTAATATATATAAACAAGTAAAAGATTAGCTTTGACAGTAAGCAATCCCGCTTTTTTGCAGCAATTTGCATTTTTATTCAGTTTAAGAAGAAAAAATATAAAAAATTTAAAAAATATACATCTTATTTGGAAAATATCCCAGTAAAAATTGAATAATAGAATGAAAAACCTTTGAATTTTTTAAAAATCAGCAAGTTTTAAAGAATTTGGATTATCTTGCGGCCTAAATCGAATAACTCTTACTGAAGTTCGTATTCCTTAAGTTTCCTGTACAAAGTCCGTTCACTTATATTAAGCATTTTTTCTGCATTTCTTTTGTTTCCCCTTGTATAATCCATTGCATTCTTGATATCTTCTTTCTCAAGCTGGTTAAGAGGAATAATTTCCTGTGAATTGTTTTGTGCAGGCGGATAAACTTCAATCTGCTTCTGATTAATTATATCCTTCAGCTCCATTATATCTCTTTTAATTTCGAATAGGGCCCTGTATAGAAGCTCCCTGTCAGCTTCTTCAGGGGTAATTCTCAAAGAAACAGGGAGAAACCTATTGTTCAAATCAGGTTCCGTTCTTATGAGTGATCTAAAAACGGGTAAATCCAAAACGCCGTTTCTGTTTAATGCCAGCGCTGTTTCTATTGTATTTTTTAATTCGCGGATATTACCGGGCCAATTATATTCCAGTAGAAGATTTAATGCATCAGGAGTTATTTCGGGCGGTTTGATTCTATTTTCCCTGGCAAACTGCTGGACAAAATACTTTGCAAGCTCTTCAATATCACCTTTTCTTTTTCTTAAAGGAGGAATATTTAAATTAACAGCTTTGAGCCGAAAGTATAAATCCTGCCTGAATTTTTTTGCATCAACTTCATGCTGGAGGTCTTTATTTGTGGCGGCAATAATCCTGATATCTACCTTTGTAACAGTTTCAGCCCCGATTTTCATGAACTCTTTTGTTTCTAAAGCACGGAGGAGCTTAACCTGCGTCATTAACGGCATTTCCGCAATTTCATCCAGGAAAAGGGTTCCGCCGTCTGCTATTTCAAAGTAGCCTTTACGGGTTTCAATTGCTCCCGTAAATGATCCTTTGCGATGGCCGAATAATTCGCTTTCGA
>JBLNGL010000544.1:0-2833 GCA_050264735.1 Ignavibacteria bacterium
ATAACCACACCCGATTTCCTGTTTCTGTTTAATTCATGTTTTATTGTTCTTTTTATGTTGGAATATTTCCCGGAAAGATATTGCAGGTATCCCTCGAATGAAGACCACTTTATATCAATAAAATTTGAGGGGAGATCCAGGCTTTGGCAATATCCGCGCTGCTTTAAAGATTTTATTAATTGAACTTCATCATCCGTTATATTCAAAAAACAGGCAGATACTTTATTGTTTTCGGCAATATGATCTATTTCATCAAGCATTTTATTCTGCAGTAAAAATTTTTGATCGTCTTTAAGTCCGGGAAAAAAAATAAAATGAGTGCCGTCCCCCCTCTGGCGGTTGCAGATCAATGCCGGTAAAAAGGATATTTTATTCCCCCCGTATTTAAGCCTTTTCCCTAAAATTACTTTATCAATGCTCCGGCCCTCATTTTTCTGTTCTATATAGCATGCAGAGGCTCCAATTATTTTTTCCTGATCATTAACGGTAATATAGAACGGCATCAGGGGAAAAGCTATTGTTTCTTCGAATGTCTTCAGATACTCATAGCACATAAAAACATTGTTCTCGGTTAACGCATCCCAATCTTCCTTTTCTATGAGGGAAATGGAATTATAAATTCTTATATCGTGCATATTATTGCTGCGCCTGAAGTTCTTTAATATATGAAAGCTTTCTTGCCATCCGCATCCTGTGAAATGCAAACCAGATGCGGATTATTAAATCCTTACTTTTGTCCGACGGTTTATAAAATAAATATGTATCGGCTATTTTAAATCCTCTTTTTGCTTTGGTTTTATACAGGCTGCTGCCGCCGTAAATCCGGTTAACGTTTCTTTCAATAGCGTTTTTAATCGGTTCATAAAAAGATAGATTAAAATAAGTCAGATCGTTATTTCCTCTTTTGTGATCAATCCCAACATTGGAAATAAACACCTCTTTACCTTTCCTCAATTCAATATAAACACCGATGATTTCCCCATCTTTGAAAGCAGCATATACAGCTGCATTATCTCCAAAATTTTCTTTCAGCTGCCGCAAATAATCCGGCTTCAGCAGGAACTTACCCGGGTTATGTTTTCGATGATTTATTTCCAGCAGTTCAAATAACCTTTGCTCGCTTCCATTAATATTCAGCAACTGCATTATGGTTACACCGGATTTTTTGTTTTTGTTGATTTCATTGGATATCTTTCTGCCCATCCGGGGAAATTTCCGGTTAAGATTCTTTTTATACTCGTCGAATGAAAGCCAATTTATATCAATATAATTCAGCGGAGAGCTTTTGGTTTTATAATATCCTCTTTTTATTAATGCGTCGATTAAGGATGATTCATTATCAATTAGATTATAAAAACACACGGATGCTTTTGACTCAGCAGAAATTTTCTCGATTGTATCGATTAATTTATTTTGTAATTCTGAGATTTGATCCTCCTTCAATTCGCCGGAAAAAATAAAATGTGTACCATATCCTCTTTTAGGATTGCAGATAACAGCAGGCAAAAAAGAAAATTTTTTAAACAATCTGAGTTTCCGAACCTTTCCCAGCAGCAGGTTATCGATAGAAGGCACTTCATCAATTCTTCTTTGAAAATAACATACGGAAGCAGCCAGCAGTTTCTTCTCGTCAAAGATCATTATATAATGCGGATAAACCGGATGGGTTGATATATTTTCCAGAGTCTTCAGCCATTCATAACACATAAATACGTTGTTTTCGGTTAATGAATCCCATTGCCTTTTGTCCGCTTCCGCGATAGAGTGATAGATTTTAATCTCGTTCATATTAATTTCCGGGAAGAAGCCTTTTCAACGGAATGGTAAATTTTATTTTTTTAAATAGGGAGATATATAAACCTATCATTACAAACCTGGCTCCAAGCTTCTTTTTAAAACTGATTGATTGATTATTTATTGCTTCGGAAATGCTGTACAAGGTAATTTTGCCCAATTTCTTTAATTCTTTGTAGCATTGGTAACGAATGAACGGTGCTAAATTTTTCCCTCTATACTGCATTAAAGTGTATGCACCGAATAAGCATGCTTCATCATTTTTCATCAGGAGCTTATATGGTCCGTAAACGCATTCATACGGATCAATCCATGTATATGCAACTATATTGCCTTCTTTTTTCAGGCATAAGCAAAAGCATCCTTTTTGAATCATCTGCGAAAACTTTTCTTTTGATATGGGTATCTCGGGAATTGCGCTGAGTTTAATAACATCTTCAGGATTTAAGAACATCAAGTCATAGCCGGGAAAATGCTCTAATTCAAGTTCCGGAATTTCTTTACTAAGTCTTTCCTCAACCAGATAAAAGAAAGAAATTTTAAGACCGGCTTTTATAAGTCCGTCATGCAGAATTCTCAATAAGCTGTTATACTTAATTTTTTGCTTTAAGCGGGGAGAAAGCAACATTTTAATCTTGCCGGATTATGTGCATCCTAAAATTTCTCTTGCTTCTTTCGGGCTGTAAGGTAATTTTCCTAATACCCGTGCGATACCCGCAATTCTTTCAACCAGCTGCCTGTTTTCCGCTAGCTGCTTACGGTCATCATCAAAATAAATATTATCCTCGAGACCTACTCTTACTCCGCCTCCTTCCATGATTGACATTGCATTCATTTTAAGCTGCCAATTGCCTATTCCTCCGGCAGACCAGATTGAACCGGACGGCAATTCTTTTATCATTAACCCGAGGCTCAATAAATTTGCCTGTGCACATGCAATGTTCCCCAGAATCAAGTTAAAGTAATACGGCGGTTTGACAAGTCCTTTTCCGATCAGGTAGTTTGCGTAATTAATCATGCCCAGATCGAAAGCTTCAAG
>JBLNGL010000545.1:0-8058 GCA_050264735.1 Ignavibacteria bacterium
ATTACTATAATTCCGCCGGCGACTTCACCCTTGCCGTCTTTTTCCAATGATCCTCTTCTTATATCTCCGCCAAGCTGCACGTCCGCAATATTTTTTATTAAAACCGGAATTCCATTTTTACTAGCAACAACCGTATTTTCTATGTCTTCTTTATCCTGAATATAACCCTGACCTCTTACAAAATATTCAGCATCGCTTACTTCAACAATCTTTCCTCCTACTTCATTGTTGCTCTTCTGCACTGCATTAACAACATCGGCAACGGTAAGATTGTATGCCTGCAGATTGTTCGGATTAACATCAACCTGGTACTGTTTAACAAAACCGCCTATGCTTGCAACTTCTGCTACTCCGTCAACTGCGGCCAACTTATAGCGGATATACCAATCCTGAATTGATCTTAAAGTCCCTAAGTCATATCCTTTTCCTTCAACCGTGTACCAGAATACATGCCCGACACCGGTACCGTCCGGACCTAATGAAGGGACAACTCCAGGCGGAAGCTGAGCCTGTATTGTGTTCATCCGTTCAAGCACTCTGGTCCTTGCAAAGTATGTATCCACATTATCTTCAAAGATTACGAAGATGAAAGACATACCGAACATTGAAGAAGCACGGACAGCTTTTACATTCGGGAGTCCCTGAAGCCCGGAAACAATCGGAAATGTGACCTGGTTCTCCACAATCTCAGGAGATCTTCCCATCCATTCTGTAAATATTATTACCTGGTTTTCGGAAAGATCAGGTATTGCGTCGACCGGAAGATTTACAACAGAGTAAATTCCCCATACCGCTATAAGCACATAAGCAAGGATGACCAGGAATTTGTTCCTTGCGCTCCAGTCAATAATTTTTTCAATCATTGATAAACTCCAAAAGAATATGAAAGAATCTAGAAGTGAACTTCCATTAAATAAAATTATTTAGGCGGCTGATATAAAAAATTTTTAAAACTGTTCTTTCAGCCTAAGGAAGAAATCCTCGGAGTTTTTAAATGAGGAGAATTGAATTGATTAAATAGATATTATCTGTGCTTATTGGAGGCGGGGAAATATCGGAATAAATATTGCTGGCAGTGAAATTTAAAAGAGATGTATTTGCACTAATATGCAGAATTGCAATTTCTATTTTCTGAGCAAGCTCGGTTTTTGATCCTATGTAATTTTCCTTTAACGAGGGATCAATAATTTTGGATAAGCAGCATTGAGCATAAGCTTTGGAGAAATAAACATCAGCATTATTTTCTTCTTCGCAGCATAAATCTTTCTTAGGCATCATATGTCCGCAGGCTTCAGTTGTATCCATCATTTGGCAGATGTGAAGTGTAAACGGAAGAGCCGTATTTGCTGTAAAAAAAAGCAGAGCTAATGTCAATATGGATATTTTTCTTTTCATTTATTAGCAGTAAACATAAAAAATACAATTTTCAGGTGCAATGATGTAAATACCGGATTATTCATAGAATTTCCAAAATCTTTAATATTTAATTAAGATATAAAACTATAAAATAGTATCTAAGGCAGTTTTAGTCTTGAAAAAGCAGTTAATTGATTCTTGTGAGATATTTTTTCCGATTTCATGCTTACACAGTATAAATTATTAATTAAAGATTAAAGAGCCGTTATTTTTTTCCGGAGCACCCACACTGCTCCCCCTATTTCATTCTCCAAAAATTTACATTCTTCTTCCTGACCCCTGATATAATTACTTATTTCATCTTTCATTTCAGGATTTGATGCAATTAATTCTTCCCCTCTCTTCTTTATTAAAGCCGTATATTCTTCATTTATTCCAAGGCTCACATCATCGGTATTTATTTCTTTCAGCAGGACATCTCCGAAAGAAATTAATTCATTTAATGTCTGCTGATAATTCAGACAGTGTTCATAACCTTTTCTATTTAAGTGATCGGATTGCTTGAGATAGCCGTCATCAATAATAATATAGCCGTTATTTTTAACCTGCATTCTTAATCTTGAAACTGTATTTTGTAACGAGCCAAAAACTCCGCCCAAAGAAGCTAAAATGATTATATCAAAATTGTGCTTATTTAAAGTATAATTCAGAATATCTTCTTTAATAAATTCACACAAATTTGAAACATTGAATTCTTCCGCCTTCCGGATAGCATCCCGGAGAAAAGGTTCCATTGCGTCAATTCCGGTTACATGAAATCCGAGTCTGGAAGCAATTTGAATTGACACCGCACCTTTGCCGCATCCGAGATCCAGTACATTAGTTATTTTTGATAATTCAAGTTCTTCAATAACTTTAAGAATTATTTCAACCGAGCTTCCCAATGCCCATAAATCCTGAAGAAGGTAAGGCAAATATGGAAGCATATAAGAAGAAGTTTCTAAAGAATCTGATATAGATTGTTCGATATTTTTTTCAGTCATTTAATATCTTCCGGAGATTAAAATAAAACATAAACACCTCTGCTTTGCAGAAGAGGAATCTGTTCATTCTTTGCTGTATCACTTAGAGGATTATTCATAATAAATAAAGAAGAGGGATTTCTCATCCCACTGCATTCAACCAGCGGTTTAAGATCCCTAATATTGTTATAAGATGCTTCAAGCATATTTAAATATTCCAAATCTTTGATAGGAGATAAATCTTCTATTTGATTATTATCCACATTCAATAATGTTAGATGCCTGAAATTTGTCACAAGTGAAATATTTGTGAGAAGGTTGCCCGAAATGCGCAGGGCCTCAAGTTCAGTCAAGAACCTTAATGTGTCGATATTCTTTAGATTGTTTTCTCCAATGTCTATATGTTTCAGGCTTGTCATATTCAACAAAAAAGTTATGTCCTTAATTTTATTATTTGATATCTGAATATACTCGAGATTTTTAAGAGAATTCAATAGAGAACAATCTGAAACAGTATTAGAGCCAAGCCAAAGAAATTTGAGATTAGTCATTTGCGATATAAATGATACATCAGTAATTCTATTTTGATATAAGTTAAGTTGTTCAATATTGTCTATACTTGATGAGGCTGAAACAGATGAAATCTTATTCAAGGAAAGTGAAAGATAGATGAGATTTGGTAAATTAGAGATTTCGGATATCTCGGAAATTTGATTATCATCAAGAGATAGACTAAACAAATAGTGATGATCTCTAATTCCGGTTACTTTCGTAATTTGATTCTGGCACGCCTGAAAATTAACCAATTGCGTCCATTGTGAAAGATCAAGTTCGCCTTCAATTCTATTTACATTCAGGTCAAGAAATTTCAGACTTTTCTTGTTTAACAATGGAGAGATATCTTCAATTGAGTTGAACCTCAGGTTGACGTCCTGCAGATTATCTAAATTTTCCAAAGCGGAAATATCAGTGATCCTATTACCCATAATGCTTACTGTCCTTAAATTATATAGACCGGATAAAGCAGAAATATTAGATATATTATTATCATCTGCATACAGAAGCTGAAGGGAGGTATCGGCTGATAAGGGGGATATGTCATATAGTTTACATGAATTTATATACAAGTCGGACAATTTTTTCAAGGCGGAAATAGGAGATAAGTTTTTAACCGGGTTTTCAGAAAGAACAAGAACCATTAAATTCTTGCAGCCTCCAATCCCCTCCAGATTGGATATATTTTTCCGAGAAACATTGAGATAAAATATTTTTTCAATATCTTCGGTGGATATAAATTTCAAATGAGGACCTTCAAGAGTACTATCCGGCCTCATTGAAATGATCTGTTTATATACTTCGATCCTTAGATTTTTATCTTTAATTAAACTTAAAACATGATAACGGTCGTATTTAAATATTTCATCATCGTATGGATCAACGGATGAGTCGGAATTACATGAATATATATTCAGAAGAGCTGCCGTAAATAATAAGCGACCAAACGGAATAATTAAAAATTGTTTGGATTTCATCTTTTTATTCCCCGAAATATTAATAGATTAGAAATTCATTTTGATGGTTAGTTTTTCCCGCAATACTATCTCTTATTCCCAGCCTTACCCCTACGGATTTAAAGTAATAATAGAGAAGCATATAATCGGTAGGAAAATAACTTTTCAACAGCACAGAATCAATGCATTTTAGAAATGCTTTCTTACTTTTATCTTTCTCTTTTACAGGCAGAGGGCCAAGGGTATAGGCGCACCTACAACAAACAACTTACAACAAACCACAAACAAAAAACATTTTCAGCATTAATATTCAACTCTCACTCCTGCGAACCAATTTCTTCCCGGTGCGGGTTCGAAAAATCTTTCACCGGCAGCATTTTGAACAACCGATCCGTTATATTTTTTATCAAATATATTATTCATACCGAGGAAAATTTCAAGATCGAAGAGATTGAATTTCAAATCGTATCCCAGCTTTAAATCTGTTTTCAAATAATCTTGATTTATATAATTTTCTTCCGGCAAAATTATACCCGGAGGCGGACCGTTAAAATCATTTGTAAAATAACGGTCAAACCAGGAAAAGCTTATATCCGCGTTTAATCCCGGTTCATTTTCATACAGCAGACGGAAATAAAAATTCTGCATTGGAATTCCGGGGACTTTATTGCCTGCCAATTGGAAAAAATTATCATTCGATTCTACAACATAATCTTTGAATTTAAAATTCATTAATGAGTAAGACAAAACTGCATTTACCTTTTCTGAGATCTTCGAGTCGACGGTAATCTCAACCCCTTTATTCTCAGCTTTCCCGGCATTCCTGAAATAAGTCTCTTCCGAATTCTGAATTTGATATGGAATGATTAAATCGCTGAAATTCAAATAATAAACTGAGGCAGAAAAAGAAGTATTCAATTCATTAAATAAAAGATCGCTTCCGAGTTCAAACTGATAAATACTTTCCGGTTTCAGATCGGGATTAAATCCGCCTTCAGCGTCCGGCCTGTTGCTAAGCTCAGAAGCCGTCGGAGTTTGAAATGATGTTGAATAATTAAAAAATATTTTCGAATAAACTGACGGTTTGAAAAAGAGTCCGGCAGAGGGACTTACCCTGCTCATATTTCTTTTCCCGGAATTATCCGTATACAAATCATTTACTTTAAATAAATAACCATCATATCTTATCCCGCTCAAAACTCCCAAATTTTTGTCAATCAGCAATTGAAAAGAAAAAAAAGGAGCAATTCCGAAAACAGTTTCCTTCTGATCAATCAGCTTGCTGCCGTAATTTAAATTTTCAAAGATCTCTTCAGGTTTAAAGCTAAGACTATTCAATCCGAGATTTTCAAATTCATTTCTTAAATCATTCTGAAATTCAACATCTGCTCCCCCGATAAATTCTATATTAAAATCTTTTATCAGTATTTTTTTATTTGCAATCGATCTGAAGCCTCCGGCTTTTCGTTTCAAATCAATTATCCTTCCGGGTATGGGATTTAAAACATTTCTGTTTACAAAATAGACCGTGGTTACCCAATTAAAACCGGAATCAGAGAAGTAAAGTGTTGCACCGCTTTGGAATTGATTCGTTTTTTCTCCTGTCCCCTGCTGCCTGTTGAATTCCCTTGCTGAGCTCCTGTCAGTCTCCGCAGCTGTTTTATCGAGAGAGCCCGGATTGAATAAATACGGAGAATTAAAATAGTTTATTGCAGCTTTAATTTTAATTTTGCCGCTAAGGTTATTTTCGTAAATTGAATTTAAAAGATATGTTTTCCTTGCGGAATGATCTCTATATCCCGAATAATTTAAATTGCTGAAGCTTATCAGATTAGAATGGGAATTATTGCTGCCCGAAAGTTTTAAAGAATATTTCTGGAATCCGTAGCTTCCCAGCATAAATTCCGGAGCAGCATGAAGAATGCCCGGCCCCGGCAATTCCGATTGAAAATTAATTACTCCTCCCGCCGAATTCCCGTAAAATGATGAAGCCGGTCCCTTTAGAATTTCAGCATTGCCGGCAGAAAAAAGATCAATATTATTTGTCTGAGTCTGCCCGTCGGCAAAAGTCAGCGGAATATCGTCCGCTAGTATTTTTATTCCTCTAACTCCGAAAGAAGAACGTGCACCGATTCCTCTAATGGAAATTTTATCTCCTAGAGAGGGATTATTCCTATCATTGATAATTAATCCCGGAACTTTAGAAAATGATTTCACTAGTGAAAGCCCTTCGGCATTTTTAAATTCTTTTGCGCTCAGTACTGAGAACGACTGAAAATTATTCACGGGTCTAGATGCAATTATTTCAACCGGCTGAAAAGTAAAAACTGTATCCTGAGCTTTTAATAAACCGGAAAGGCAAAATAGAAGAAAGACTATATACATGATTAAAAAGAAATTGTTAATTAGTTCCACCTGCTTTTATTCCGGGATTGATTATGGAAATTAAATACAAGACATATTTCCGTGCAATTTGATAGTTAATTTAATAAACATCATGTGATGAAAATCTAAATTCCATTTTGGGCATATGAAAATACTGGTTTTATATTGCAATTCGGTAATTATTAATTTTTATTGATCTTATAAAAATTTGAATAGTTTCACACAAAGAAAGTCAGTAGTTCCCCAAAGGGATTTCTTTGGAAGATCCAAGAGGTTAACTATAAATTATCTTAATTTCCATTGAGCTTTGCTTAAAATTCTGAATTACTAAGTTGCCTAAAATAATTTGTTAAATTCCGAGGAGATCTTATCTTAATTCTAGTTCCTACATTCAATTAAAAGTCTTTAAGTTCTACTAATAATTTACTTACAATTCCTTAAAATCGATGAAATTAAAACGTGCAGAATATTTGGAGGTGATAAATGAATAATATAAAACGTGCTATTCAAATGCTTCTTATTATCTTCTCATTTTACTGGATAGGTTGTAGGGGATCCTCGACTACACCAACAATTACACTAAGTGCAGTTGATTGTGAAAAGGATAATATCACAATTATGGCAACTAAAACCGTCAGCGGATCAGCCAGCAATTGGGTCGTGGTAATCGATGTAACGGTTAAGTGCAACGGGCAAGCATTACCAAATGCTGAATTCAAATTTAAACCATGGATAGGCGATCCGCTTAAACTGACTACCGATAATCAAGGAAAAAGTTCTTACAGAAAGCAGGTAGGAACTTCTGATCGCCCGGGCAGTTTGGATGTGAATGTAGAAATAGAAGGTTCGGATGGCACTAAAACAGTAAGTATGACAGTTTAAGATTCAATACCTAATCCAAAGATGTTAAATAAATTTCATGCGCCGATTTCCCCGCCGAAAATATTTCATTCTTCTTTTTTATTAGGAAGGGTGATCGCAGTATTCCTTGAAAGAAAATATTTCTTCTTCATCTTTCCAGGTTTTCCCGCCGTCGGCAGAAATTGTTTTTTTAGCCGAATTATTATTTTCATTAAACCCCAGCCAGGTTATAATTAAAATATTTTTATTCCCTTGTATAAAAGGATGTGAAGCTGTTTTACCGCCGAATCTTTTTTTGTATTCGAATGAATCTCCCTTATTAACCGACCTTGCATAGAAAATTTTACCTTCGTTTTCTTCCATGTTAAACCAAGTTAAATGATAAATCCCTTCATCATCGATATGAAGGGAAGGTCCATGATGGGGACAGCCGTCTATCTTCCAGTTTTCGAAGGTAACACGTTTTGGCTTGGTGAAGCTTTCTTTATCTGCAAATTTTATTAAAGAATGATCCCTGATGTTGTCGTCGATAATATCCCTATAAATAATTACAGGAAAATTTTTATCAAAGTCTAAAGCGATCCTGCAGCACTGGCAGACATGGTCGGCTATTTTTTTATTCGGTTTAAATGCTTTTCCGTTATCCTCCGAATAAGTATAGAATATTGATGAACCGTTATATTCTTTTCCTTCCTTTTTTGATAATCTGTTCAGCCTGCTGTCCAGCCAGAATAAATAAATTGTGCCTTCTTCGCTTACTCCTAATGATTCAACTATAGTGGAAAATAAAAATAAAAAGGGACAGGGTTTAAAAAATTTGATTTCCCAGTTTGATTCTGTGATAACAAGAACATTTAAGCAATATTTATTCCCTGAGACAGTCTTAAATAATTTAATTAATCGTGAAATTTTAAAGATGGAAA
>JBLNGL010000546.1:0-4852 GCA_050264735.1 Ignavibacteria bacterium
ATTAATTCAGCTATATCGCGGAGCGCCGATCTCCTTAATCTCCGTTCGGTTGCCGCATGGTTTAAATTCCCTTCAAAATTCTGAATTACAAAATCTTTACCGGTGAAAAGTATCTGCTTAAGGTTATAATCCCCATGTATCCTGATTTTCTTCCCTTCGATTTTCATCTTTAAAATTTTACCTGCGTAATTCAATAAAGAGTTTTCAATATTAAGCAAACCGGCTGCCTGATCTTTAATTTTTAGATCTGCTTCCTTGATTCTTTTCCCCAGGTTCCGGAAAGTGCTTTTAATATTGCTTCTTATAGACTGATAGATAGACCGCTGATACAGCGAAGAAAAAGGTTCGGGAGTAAATGCATGAACTCCCCTGCCGCTGCTTAATGCCATATGCAATTCACCGCTGCGTTTGCCTAGCAAAACGATATTCCCGGTAAAAAACCTGTCAAAGATTCCCTCCGCATACAAATCTTTATCTAAAGCATCAAAGACAGTAAGGAATGATTTAAGATTGAAATTCTTTTTTATCTCTTCTCTTTCATCTTTCCTTCTTGATAATATTTTTTCATAAAAACGCTCAATCGAATCTAAGACATAGTTCCAAGCTGTACCTTGATTTGAAACAAACTCCTGCATCAGCGCAAGAATTATCGGCTCAGAGTTCCTCCGGTTATAACTAATGGACCCGGCAAATAGCGGGATATTTTTAAAAGAAGTTTTTTCCGAAATAAACTGCAAAATCTCCTCACCCGGATTAATTCCTTCTTCAATTTTTCTGTAAAGTTTCAGAGTAAATACTTCAGCGAACTGCATTCTTATTTCATTAGACTCCATGGTTGTATGTGCCTGCTGAAGATGATCGTCAGGTTCGAAAAAATATTGTTTAATCCTAGATCCCGGATTTAATATCAGGTTGCCGCTGCTGCCTTTTAGTGCTTTCATGTTCATAATCTCTTTTAAAAATTCCGTACTGAATATTTTATCGAAGGCAGCATTAATTAAAATCAATTCGTCGGAATTATTTCTAAGCTTTGCTATAATTTCGAATGAATGCTCATGAATAATCCGTTCAGCTTTATTTGTATGGATGACCGAAACAGGCAAAGAATAAAATTCAGACGGGTGTTCTAAATAATCTGCTTTAATTATTAAAAACGAATGATTTGAATCTTCCAAATCAATTTTATCTTCAATGCATATTTTTCTGATTTTTGCATCCCCTGAATGAAACCAGCTGCAGGAAGAAAGATAATTAATCAGGGCAGTTCTTTCAAAATTCAGTCTTTCTTCGGTGTGGAAAATTTCTTTCCAGTTTTTATCGTAAACTAATTCCGGAATTTTTCTTTCCATCCTGCTGACCGGGCTGTCGGGCAGTTTTTCCAATGAAAACCAGTGATATACATGCCCGCTTAAGGTCAGCATGTATTGATCTTTAATAACAGGGAATTTGTTTCTGCTTATTACTTCAATTGGAGTATATCCGGTAAATTTTGAAAGATCCAGCTCTACAACCTGAGAAAACCGTGAAAGATTAGCCACCACAAGAATTACTTCTTCTTCATATTTTCTGAGAAATGCCAGTACTTTGGGGTTGCTTGGAGATAAAAATTCAAGAGTTCCTCTTCCGAAAGCTTTATAATTTTTCCTGACCGAGATTGCTCTCTTCATCCACCACAGAAGTGAAGATAAATTACCCTGATGAACCTCAACATTGAGGGCTTCGTAATGGTATTCCGGATCAATAATAACAGGAAGAAAAAGTTTTTGAGGATTGGCATTTGAAAAGCCGGCATTTCTATCGGAGCTCCACTGCATAGGAGTTCTTACACCGTTTCTGTCTCCCAGATAATAATTATCCCCCATTCCTATTTCATCACCGTAATAAATTACCGGCGTCCCCGGAAAAGACAGCAGCAGAAAATTAAGCAGTTCGATTTTCCGCCTGTTGTTGTTTACCAGAGGAGCAAGCCTTCTTCTTATGCCGAGATTAATTCTAGCTTTATTGTCGCTTGCAAAGAAACGGTACATATAGTCGCGTTCTTCATCGGTAACCATCTCAAGAGTCAGCTCGTCATGATTTCTTAAAAACATTGCCCATTGGCAGCTATCCGGAATTACCGGTGTCTGTTCAAGAATATCAATTATAGGAAATCTCGTTTCCATTTGGACTGCCATATACATCCGGGGCATTACTGGAAAATGAAAAGCCATCTGGCATTCGTCTCCCTTACCGAAATATGCAACTGCATCTTCAGGCCATTGATTAGCTTCCGCAAGAAGCATTTTATCTTTAAACTTTTTCTGAACGTGTGAATTTAATTTTTTTAAGAATGAATGTGTTTCAGGAAGATTCTCGCAGTTTGTTCCTTCTTTTTCGTAGAGATATGGAACTGCATCCAGGCGCATTCCGTCTACACCCAGCCCGAACCAGAAATCTACTGCTTTAAAAATATTCTCATGCACTTCGGGATTTTCCAAATTCAAATCCGGCTGGTGGGAATAGAACCTGTGCCAGTAATATGCTTTTGCTGCCGGATCCCAAGCCCAATTTGATGTTTCAAAATCCTGGAAAATAATTCTTGCTTCTTTATATTTATCGGGAGTATTGCTCCACACATAATAGTTTCTTTCCGGTGAACCGGGATAACTCATTCTTGCCCTTTGAAACCATTCATGCTGATCGGAAGTATGGTTCAATACTAATTCGGTTATAATCCTTATTCCCCTGCTGTGCGCATCATTCAGCAGTCTAGTAAAATCATCAAGAGTTCCGTAATCTTTGTTTATACTGAAATAGTCGGAGATATCATATCCGTCATCTTTAAGCGGCGAAGGATAAAAAGGCTGGAGCCAGATTGCATTAACACCTAATGAAGCAATGTAATCCAGTTTTTCAATTAAGCCTGTAAAATCGCCTATCCCGTCGCCGCTGCTGTCCTTGTATGCTTTTACATGAACCTGATAAATAACAGCATCTTTATACCAGAGCGGATTGCTTTCGATTTTATTTTCATTGATCATAAGAAGCCCGGTTTATTGATATGAACAACACCGGCTAAATTTATAAAAAAAAATGTATCCTTAAAATATTCATCTGCATCCGTATTAGTGCTTATATGCTATGGAAAATTTTTTATTAAAATATTGATTATTATATTTTGTAAAAGCTTTCCTTTCTCTAACAGTAATATATCAGCATATGAATAACTTTGATGTAATTATTGCCGGAGCCGGTCCGGCGGGATCATCTGCGGCATTGCTGTTGTCACAAAAAGGAATAAAAACAGTTGTAATAGATAAGGCTAAGCTTCCACGCTATAAAACATGCGGAGGAGGCGTGGTCGGAAGAACTTCTCAATTTCTTCCGGTAGATTACAGTGCGGTTGCCGAATGTTCCTGTTATAATGCGGATATAATAGATGTCAGAAATAATTTTCATTTTTATGTTGAAAAATCCCGGCCGGTAATTATAATGACAATGCGGAAAGATTTTGATTGGTTCCTATTGTCTTTGGCTAAACAAAAAGGCGCGGCAGTCCTGGATAATTGTGAATTATTTGAAGTTTATAAAAGGAAAGACTGTGTCGAGATTGAAACCAGCAAGGGAATATTAAGAGCAGGATTTCTTATTGCATCGGACGGCTCTTCGGGAACTGTTTCTAAAAAATCCGGCTGGAATAATTACACCGTCTCCGCTCCGGCAGTAGAATATGAAGTATATGTAAGAGATAATATATTCAGCCGTTTAAATAAATCTGCTAGATTTGATTTCGGCCTCTTCCCTGAAGGTTACTCCTGGGTTTTTCCCAAGAAAGATCATCTCTCAATTGGATCTGCATTCCTTGCAAAAAGCTCTCTTAATCTGAATAAAGTTACCTCGGAATATTTAAGCCTGCTCGGAATAGATGAGCCGATAAAAATCGAGAGGCACGGCTTTTTTGTAAAAATTAATCCTGGAACAAAAAAATTTGTAAAGAACCGGATATTTTTTACGGGGGATTCAGCCGGATTTGCCGATCCTTTAACCGGAGAAGGAATAAGCTACGCAATCCTCAGCGGTAAGCTGGCTGCGTCAGCAATAATAGAAAGCGGATTAAATAGTGAGCTTGCGGAATATTTCTATACGCGGAGTATAAAAGAAAAAATTCTAAAAGAACTTAGATATGCAAAAATTCTCTGGAAGATTGTGTACGGTTTTCCAAGGCTGCGGACTGAACTCTTCCGCTTATACGGGCAAAAATTAAGCGAAGCAGTAACAAGCGTAATGAGCGGGGATAAAAGTTACAGTGAATTTTTCCTGAGTATGAATAGTTATATGAAACTTTTGCGCATGCCGTTTAATAAAAAACCGAAAAACATTCCGGCAGACAAAGCAATCAAAGCAGTTTGAATAAACGGAATAAAAAATGTAGGCAGAAATTAATTTGCCGTTAAAGATCAATTTATTTGGATTGAAGTTATAAATTTATTTGGTTCAATTCGTTTCTTAAAATAGGAGAAAAATGATTATTGGACCCGGCAGCCCCAGACCGGAAATAAATTATCCTTGTGAATGGGGCTACAAAGTAATCGGAACGGATGTAGACAAAATTCTGTACGCGATAAAAGAAGCATCATTAGGGTTAGAATATTCCGTTACGCCGTCAAATGTAAGCAGCGGCGGGAAGTATATAAGCTTGAATTTCCTGATTGTAGTTCCCAACGAAGTTGTTCGCGATCTGGTTTATGAAAGGCTTCAAAAAAATTCCGATATAAAAATTATTTTGTAACCGCGGGCTGCAGTGTTTTAGTTATTATTCTTATCACTTCTTTAATTAAAGCGGCTGTAATTCCCCAGATAACTCCCTCCCCGG
>JBLNGL010000547.1:0-2751 GCA_050264735.1 Ignavibacteria bacterium
CCCGATATCCTTTGGAGAAAGAAGACCAATTCGCCGAATAAATTTATGGGGTCCGGGATGCTTCCTCCCGGCGCTTATGTTACTCTCGAGCACGAATATATTTTAATTTTCAGAAAAGGGAATAAAAAAAATTTTGACGGGGAAGAAAACAGGTATAACCGGAATTCAAGCGCCTATTTTTGGGAAGAAAGAAATACCTGGTTCTCGGATGTTTGGGATTTTAAAGGTGCTTCCCAGAATATTCTAAACGGAGTAAGAGAAAGAAGCGGTTCGTTTCCTTTTGAGCTCCCATACAGGCTGATAAATATGTTTTCCGTAAAAGGTAATACTGTATTAGATCCATTTCTTGGTCTAGGCGCTTCGGTTTTTGCTGCTGCCGCTTCAGGAAGAAACGGTATCGGCATAGAATGGGAAGAGGGGCTGATTGAGGGAATTTTAAAGGCTTTCAATTACAAACTAAAAAATGATTTGAATAATTTCTTAACCGGAAGAATTAAGAATCATCTTCTTTTTATTGAAGAGATTGAAAAGAAAAGAGGGGACAACCCTTTTAAGTACTTTAATAAGAATTATAATTTTCCCGTAATGACTCGGCAGGAGCTGAATATATTTATAAATTATATTAAAAAGATAAGCAAAGAAGAGAACTGTATTATTACCGAATATTACATTGATGCAGCTGGTGTTTGATTATTTCATAAGCATATTTAAGTATTTTCATCAAAGATTATCCTAAATAATCTTTTAATCCCCTGGCTCTTTTTAAATTTTTTATTTTCCTAAGAGCTTTTTCTTTAATCTGTCTTATTCGTTCTCTCGTAAGATTAAACTTCTCCCCGATTTCTTCCAAGGTTGCCTTTTGATCAGTTCCAATTCCAAAGGATAGTCTTATTACTTCGGCTTCTCTTTCATCAAGTGCCAGAAGAATGCTCTTCACTTCACTGACCAGTGATTCCTTCAATAATTCTCTGTCGGGAGGCGGCTGTTCGTCGTTATGAATAATATCAATCATAATATTTTTATTTTCAGTATTGGAGCTGGTCGGAGCATCCATGGATACCTGACGGCTTGCGATCTGAAGAGCATATGCCACATCATTTTCAGTAGTGCCGAGTAATTTTGCCAGCTCTTCATTTGTGGGGGTTCTTTCGTATTCCTGCTCAAGGTCTTTATAAGCTTTGCTTAGTTTCGCCAGGTCTCCGATACGGTTAAGAGGCAGACGCACAACCCTTGATTGGTCTGCGATTGCCGAGGTAATTCCCTGTCTAATCCACCAGACCGCGTAAGATATAAACTTGAATCCGCGTGTCTCATCAAAACGCCTGGCAGCTTTAATCAGACCCATGTTTCCCTCATTTATCAGGTCGCTCAAGGAAAGTCCCTGGTTCTGGTACATTTTTGCCACCGATACGACAAATCTTAGATTGGCTAAGACTAATTTATTCATGGCATTTTCATCGCCGTTCCTGATTTTGACCGCTAGCTCTATCTCTTCTTCAGGCGATAACAGCTTCATTTTTCCTATTTCAGTAAAATACTGGTCTAAAGATTTATTTTCACGATATGTAAATTGTTTGGCTAATTTCAAAATTTTACTCTTTTATTTGCATTAGAAAATGAACTACCCCTCCTTATGAATATATAAACGTATTGAGAAGTAAAAACAATATAGCGATAATTTCACATTAAAGAAGAATGACTATTTGTGATTTTAATATTTCCGGACATAAACCCACAATTTTTAATTTTTTTTTCATTTAATTTATATTTATGTTTTTTATAGTAAATAGATACAGCTTATGGAAACTCCAGTTTCAGCTGCTTTAGAAATATTCTGAGCTGTTACCCGTCATTCCTGTCCTTTAATCCTTTTTTCTAATCAAATATCATTTTATGTGTCAAATTGAAATTCCTTTTGTTAAAATTTTGCATATAGTTTATTATTTAATTCGAAGGTAAAAGAAATGAAAATAAATATTCTTATGTTCTTTTTTATATTCATGCTTGCTGCACCTCATTTTTTTTCGCAGCAGAAATTTTATTTAAATCTGAATGACAGAAGCAGCGATCTTTTTACAGTGACCCTGATCCCGCGGCAGTTATCTCCTGAAAACAAAATTTATCAGTTCGCTTCAACTGCGCCCGGAACATATGATAAAATGAATATAGGAAGGTTTGTTAAATCATTTAAAGCATTCGGCGAAGACGGAAAGGAAATCGAGGCAAAGCAGCAGTCTGTTAATCAATGGTTATTGAGCGATCCTGAGAAAGTAAAGAAAATAGTTTATCAAATTGATGATACATGGGATTACCCGGCTGACAGCAATTGGATTTATCCGATGTGCGGATCTGCGGTTGATACAAACTATGTCGTAATCAATGGTCAATGTGTTTTCGGATATTTTCACGGCATGCAGGCGGAACCGATTGAAGTAAAAATAGAATATCCGGATACATGGACCCTGGGAACCGCGCTTTCTATGAATGAAGACGGTTATTATGAAGCCGAAGATTATGATCAGATTGTAGATTCACCCATGATGCTTGGAAAACTTACAAAGGCATCTGCGGAAATTTCCGGTGCGGATATAAATATTTATACTTATTCTAAAACCGGTCTGCTTGAATCTGGAGATATTCTTAGCTCGGTTGAAAATATTCTAAAAGCTGGAGATAAATTTACAAACGGACTGCCTGTAGATCATTATACTTTTCTTTTTCATTTTGAAAATCTGAGCGCCGGAGCGTGGG
>JBLNGL010000548.1:0-6369 GCA_050264735.1 Ignavibacteria bacterium
CAGGCTCATTCATATCGTTCCAAATTCCTGCCAGACCTTCTTTAAGCAGATTTCCATTTTTTTCGCCCCACCATTCACGGGTTTCTTTTTTCGTAAAGTCGGGAAAGAAGGACCAGGAAGGCCAGACTTCCCCGTAATAAAATTTTCCATCCGGATATTTAACAAAAAGATCCTGAGCCATTCCTTCTTTGGCAGCAAAATAATTTGAGTCGGCTTTAACTCCCGGATCTACGATTGTTATAATTTTAAAACCTTCTTTAGAAAGATCGTTCAGCATTTTTTGAGGCACGGGGAATCTCTCTTTATTCCATGTAAATACCCTGTATTCATCCATGTAATGAATATCCAGGTAAATAACATCGATCGGGATATTTCTGTCTCTGAAATTCTTTGCTAAATTTCTTACTGCAGATTCGGGATAATAGCTCCATCTGCTCTGCTGATATCCCAATGCCCACATCGGGGGCATTTCCATTCTTCCCGTCAAAAAAGTGTAGGAAGAAATTACTTTTTTTATTTCTGGTCCGTAGATAAAATAATAATCCATTTCACCTTTTTCCGCACCGAACCAGTAGAAGCGGTTATTGCTGGCACCCATATTAAAATAAGATTTGAAGGTATTATCGAGGAAAATTCCATAGGCGTGCCTCGTCCTGATTGAATCAGGACGGGATAGTTTTTCATTTGATCCAGAAGTAAATTCTCTAACCCCGATAAAAAATGGAATTGATTGGTAAAGCGGATCTTCCGTTGGCGTATAACCAGGCCGATCAGAATTCCACATAGTATACTGAGATCCTCTTTTATTTAATCCGCCGGTTTTTTCACCTAATCCGTAGAACTGTTCATCAGGGAAAAGCCTTTTAAAACATCTTACCTCATCATAATCGAAACTGATACCGAATGATTTTTCGTCTTCATTAATTAGATTCAAGCTCTTATCATAAATACTTACCCTGCATGGCTCCTTAGAAACCCGGACAATAAGCTCATTTGTTGATATTTCATAAAAATTTTCCTTTTCTTGGGTTTCAAATTCTGTTTCCCCCGGTTGATATATAGCAGAATAGGAAGGAGTTTTGGAAAATTCATCTTGATTTGTATAACGGAATCTTATAATATTCTGATCGATTATGTAAATATTCAGAAGTGCGTTTTCGAGCCGGAATTCGAGATGATCTTCATGCGTTTTTAATGATTTGATATCACCCGCAGAAATGAAATCCGTACCATTATCAGTGAAGAATGCTAATAGAGCTGTGTTAAAAATTAAGGCTAAGAAAACCGTGAAAGATGTGTTTTTCATAGAATTGCCTTTTGCTGAGATGTTTTAGAGGTATTTTATTGCTCTTTGTAAGATAATAAAATTCAATTTAAGCGGGAACTTTGAATAATCAACACCCGAATAAACCGTTCATCAGTAAAATTAGGCATTCATTTAATAACCGTTAAAATTTATCATTTTAAAAAATAACTTTTAACTTTTAAATTCCCAATTATAAAACAAATGGAGTAAAATATGAGACTCACAAAAGTCTTTCTTGTTTTATTTTTTATTCCGCTTTCTTTAGCTCAGACGCTGGAGAGAAATGATGTCGAACTTAAGTATAAGTGGAACTTAAATGATCTTTTCGAATCCAGGGAGAGCTGGAATTCCTTAAAAGATAATATCGAAAAAGAGATAGACGAAGTTGCGGCTTACAGCGGAAAACTCGCCAATAATTCGGAAACGCTTTATCAGGCATTGTCAAAATATTTCAGTATGCTGAAAAATTATTACAAACTCGCTTCCTACTCAAGCATGCTGAGCGATGAGGATTTGCGCAATACTGAGAACCAGGGTCTGGATCAGATGTCTCAGAATTTAGGTACAGCAATATCCGAAAAAACCGCCTTTATCAATCCTGAGATCTTAAAGATTGATCCCGCAAAAGTCGATCAATTCTTTAAAGAGAAAAAAGAGCTGGAAGAATTCAGAATGTTTGTAACGGACATACAAAGACTTAAAGACCATACACTTTCTGAAAATGAAGAGCAGATCCTCGCAAGTTTCGGATTGGTAACATCTGCCCTTGGAAATACCTATACAATTTTTGCTAATGCCGAAAAGCCTAACGCCAGAATAACATTGTCGGATAATACAGAAGTTGAATTAACTTCAGCAGGTTATTCAAAATACAGGGATACAAAAAACAGGGAAGACAGGAAAAAAATCTTTAAAGAATTTTTTGAGAGTTACAAAAAATTTCAGAATACGCTCGGTTCCAACTTCGGAGCTAAAGTAAAAGCCGATTATGTTTATGCCAAAAACAGAAAATATAATTCGGCAGTGGAGTACTCTTTGAACGGACCAAATATTCCTGTTTCAGTTTATGAAAATCTTGTTGAACAGATAAATAAAAACCTTCCCACGCTCCACAGGTTTTTGAATTTAAAAAAGAAAATGCTGGGAGTAGATACGCTTCATTACTACGATATTTATGTCCCGCTCGTTAATCCCGAATTAGCCGGTGATATGAAATTTACAGTTGAACAGGGGCAGAAAGTGGTTTCGGAAGCATTGAAACCGCTCGGAGAAGAATATATCTCTACGCTTCAGACGGCATTTAATAACAGATGGATCGATTATTACCCGACAGTTTCTAAAAGAAGCGGCGCATATTCATCAGGTTCCGTATACGATGCTCACCCGTTTATTTTGATGAACTGGACGGACGATTATGAATCTGTTTCCACGCTTGCTCATGAGCTCGGACATACGATGCACAGTTTCTTCTCAAATAAAAACCAGCCGTTTGTAAATGCAGGATATCCTACTTTTGTCGCAGAAATTGCATCGACAATTAATGAAAGCTTTTTAAATGATTACATGTTTAAGAATGCAGCAAGCAAAGAGCAAAAACTTTATCTGCTAGGAACTTATTTAGACCTTTTAAGAAGCACTGTATTCCGCCAGACATCTTTTGCCGAATTTGAGCTTGAAGCTCATAAAATGGCCGAGAACAACCAGCCTATAACCGGCGAGGCATTGAGCAATCTTTATTACGATATTGTGAAAAAATATTACGGGAACGATCAAGGTATCTGCATTGTTGATCCTTACATAGCTAATGAATGGTCATATATCCCTCATTTCATCAATTACACTTATTATGTTTACCAGTATTCCACATCTTTGATCTATGCAACGGCAATTGCTGAGAAGATTGCAAAAGAAGGGCAGCCTGCTGTAGATAAATATTATGCAATAATTAAAGGAGGCAGCTCGGAATATCCGATCGACCTGATTAAAAAAGCCGGTGTTGACCCGTTAGCTCCGGAAGCATTTGAGCTTACAATAAATAAAATGAATAAGATAATGGATCAGATTGATGAGCTGATTAAGTAAGCTAAGTTCAAGTTCAAGTTCAAATTCAAGGAAAACCTTTGGGATTATCCTCTAAGAAGGAAATCTCAAAGGTTTTAATATTTTTACCATGAACTAATTTTCACAAAAAAATTATTCTGTAGAAAATCTTTCCTCCGGAGCATTGAAGCTCCGAGGGAAAAAATAATTGCCGTAGTTTAATGAGTTAGTTTTTTATTTTTTCGGCTGCTTGATTTTATTCGCAGGTATTGAACCTATTGATTCATATGATTCCAACTGTGGCAATTAATATGTGCCGGCAAGAATAAGATAAAATGTTGAATTCCGTTGTCCGATGTCGTGCCGGATATTGAGTTTTTAATTAAATATCCGGCATTTCTCCAAAAATCAAGCACTTCCTTCCACTTGAAATTGTAACTTGTCTGGATTAGTCATAATTTTGATTTGCACTTATTAATAATATTGTTGTTAAAATCTTGTATCTCTTCTATGGGGATATTAATGGAACAATTTAAGGATACGTTTCTTAAAAGACTAATCGGCATAACTTCACAAAATCCTTCCAGTTGTTATCAATGCGGTAAATGTTCAGCCGGCTGCCCGGTGAGAGATTTTCTAGATACGCCTCCAAATAGGGTAGTAAGATTTGTTCAGCTCGGTCTTTATGATAAAGCTTTAATTTCATCATCAATTTGGATGTGTGCAGGCTGTTTAACATGTACAAGCCGGTGTCCTAAGAATTTTGATCTGGCAAAATTTATGGATGCACTTAGGCAGATCGCTGTTCAAGATAACATTAAGCCGGGGGATAAAAAAGTGTTTAAATTCCATAAAGCTTTTATGAAGCAGTTGAAGAAACACGGGAGAAGTTATGAATTGGGATTGATAAGGGATTACAAATTATCTTCGGGAGATTTTTTTCAGGATATAGATGCAGCGCCTTCCGCCTTTATGAAAGGGAAAATTTCCATTATGCCTCATAATATAAGAGAAAAAGAGAAGATACAAAAAATAATAAATAAAGCTTGAGAATCTGTCCCGCCATAAGCCGGACAAGATAATCGGACATAAAATGAAGTTCGGATATTATCCAGGCTGTTCGCTGAGCGGAACCGCCAAAGAATTTGATCTTTCTCTTAAAGAAGTTCTATCCGTTTTAAATACCAGCCTTATAGAAATAAATGACTGGTCCTGCTGCGGGGCTTCTTCCGCCCATATTTCCAGTCACCTCCTGGGTATTGCATTGCCTGCCAGAAACATGTTGCTGGCAAAAAAACAAGGGCTCAATAATCTTGTTGCACCCTGCGCAGCCTGCTACAACCGCCTTATTACTTCACAGCATGAATTAAAGCTGGATGAAAAACTGAGACTCCGGACAGAAGAGCTCCTGGAAGAAAAATATGTGGACGGAATTGAAATCTCTAACTTAATTCAGCTCTTTCAAAAAATCGGCAAGGACAGAATTAAAGAATTTCTAAAGAATGATCTTAGCGGATTGAAAGCTGCGTGCTATTACGGCTGTCTGCTTGTTCGTCCGGCAGATATTACAAAGTTTGATGATGAAGAAGATCCTTCCTCAATGGAGGAGATTGTAAATGCTGCAGGTGCTAAATCCGTAGATTGGAGTTTTAAAACCGAATGCTGCGGCGCTTCTCATTCCATTCCGCATATTGAAATTGTTGAAAAGCTGGGCAGAAATATTCTGGACAATGCAATTCTTCATAAAGCGGATGTTATCATAGTTGCCTGTCCTATGTGCCATGCAAACCTTGATATGCGACAGAAAAATATTATGAAACATAATCCCGGACGGCCTTCAATTCCTGTTTTATATTTAAGTCAGCTCATCGGAATTGCATTCGGGATAGATTTTAATAAGCTCGGCTTTAACCGGCATACAATTAATCCGGCTCCTTTAATCAGGGAAAAAATTAAGAGACTGAAGGAGGCTGCTGTATGAGAATCGGGGTATTCACCTGCCATTGCGGTGAAAACATCGGCAAGACGGTCGATTGTCCTTCGGTTTCAAAAGCAGTTGCTAATATTCCGGGTGTTGTTCATTCGGAAGACTATAAATACATGTGTTCCGATCCCGGGCAGAATTTAATCAAGCAGGCAATTAAAGAAAAAAATCTTGATGCTGTTGTTGTGGGTTCCTGCTCGCCGCACATGCATGAAAAAACTTTCCGGAAAGCATGCAGCAGTGCGGGAATAAATCAATATATGGTTGAAATTGCAAACCTGCGTGAACACTGCTCATGGATTCACGATGATATCCCTTCGGCAACAGAAAAAGCAATTGATCTTTTAAGATTTGCAATTGAGCGTGTAAAATTTAATGAAGCATTAACTCCGATTGAAGTTCCCGTTACAAAACGTGCTCTGGTAATCGGCGGCGGAATCTCAGGTATTCAGGCTTCTCTCGATATTGCAAATGCAGGATTTGAAGTTATTTTAGTTGAAAAGGAACCTTCGATTGGCGGGCACATGAGCCAGCTTTCCGAAACTTTTCCAACACTGGATTGCTCTCAATGCATCTTAACTCCAAGAATGGTGGAAGTTTATCAGCATCCTAAAATAAAATTAATGTCTTATTCGGAAGTTGAAAATGTAGAAGGGTTCATAGGGAATTTCAAAGTTAAAATCAGGAAGAAAGCACGTTATGTAAAAGATGAACTCTGCACAGGCTGCGGTTTATGTTTTCAGAAGTGCCCTATAAAAAAGATCGCCTTAAGTGAATTTGATGAAGGATTGACTACGAGACCTGCGATGTATGTCCCGTTTCCTCAGGCAGTGCCTAATATTCCTGTAATTGATAAATCAATCTGTACCTATTTTAAAAACGGCAAATGCCAGATGTGCAGGAAAGTCTGCGGAAGAGATGCAATAGATTTTGAGCAGCAGGATACATTTATTGAAGAAAATATCGGAGCAATAATAGTTGCTACAGGATATAAGCTTTATTCGATTGATAAAAAACCTGAAGGAAGCATTTATGAAGG
>JBLNGL010000549.1:0-6778 GCA_050264735.1 Ignavibacteria bacterium
CAAATCGTGCTGCTATTATATGATACAGAAGAAAATTAAATACAGCATTTTGGTTTGAAGCTCCAATGCTTTGAATGTCACCGGGTGTTTTATTAATCCCTTCCCATTCTGCATTAATATATGATTCTGAAAGGAGCTCAAGCTGCTGCATTATTGTCTGACCTCTTAAATGGCAGTGTGATTGTGAAATATCATCTCCTGAAAAAAATGACGAAATATCACCAAATGACATTCTATTCCATAGAATTTTATCTATTGGAGCTTCTCCCGGTATAAAAATCAGCGAATCATTAGAATTTATTCCGCAAAAGTTTAATGTAGAATCAAAAGCCAAATCAGCCAGAATTTGGTGCTCTTCCTTTTCCCAGGAAAATGCCTTTGCAGAAAAAAATATAAATAACAGCAGTACAAACATTTTACGGTACAAATTCATTTAGATATTTCTCTTCCAATTATTTTTTATAAAACCGATGATGTTTTTAGCAAGTATGTCTTCAACAATTTCTTCACTGCCGAACTCATCCAACAGAAGTCCGCGGAGCATTTCTACCTGGCAAAGACAATTCATATCGGTGAGAGGAGGTATGTATGCGCCAAAGTCGCTTCCGATGCAGATGTTTTTTAATGAATTGCTGATTTTAATTACATAACGGATTGTGCGCACCACTTCGCGGAGAGAACCATGCTCTATAGCTTGATTTATATTGGCATAGTTTGATAAAATATAAGGATAGATAGGGATGCCAATCATACCGCCGCGTCGTACAATTTCCCGGATATGTTCATCGAAAAATGAATAGGCATGGTCGCCGAGGGTTCTTGCAGATATATGAGTTGCTATGAGCGGTTTTGTTGAAACATTCAGTATATCATCAAGAGCAGTTGAAGATGCATGAGTAACATCTACAATAATTCCAAGCTTTTCCATTTCAGAAATAACTTCTTTACCGAAAGAACTTAACCCCTGGTGCGGAGGCAGGCTATTGGCATCCGGGAAGAAAGGAAATGCATTTGGGGCAGTCATAATCCCTTTATTATAAAAATGTCCGATAGTGATTAATACAACGCCTCTTCTTGCAAATTCCTTTAATGGTTCAAGACTTCCGCCAAGTGCATGACCGCCTTCAAGTGAATGTAAAACTGCAATACGGTAGCCGGGATCATCCTTTGAATAATTTTCGTTAAAATGATTTTTAAAATCATCAGGTGTCCGTATCAATTTAGCATATTTTGAAGAAGGTCCGTCCAATTCTTTTTCAAGTAGGTCCATCATACGGAATGTGTTTACCGGAGCTGAAGGGTTTGGATCCATAGGCATCGTAATCCATTCATCGAATAGATTGAAATGAGTAGTACAAATTAAATCTACACCGGCTTCATAAGAACTTTGCCAGGCTGTTGATGTTTTATCGAAAACGTCCCGTGCAAAAGCTGCCAGCATAGGAGATTTTACGCCAATAGGGGTGTTGCGGAGCCAATAATTTTGGACTGTATGGTTGTGAATATCTGCGAGCACGTATTTATGCTTTTTTTCAGGGTTGGTAAAATCGTATGCGGATGAACATCCGTTAAATAAACCAAAAGCCGGACCGGAAAATAATCCGGTGCCGGCTAAAAGTGAGGAACGAATAAATTTACGACGGGATATCATTCAGCTTTAACCGATGAAAAACATATTTAATATTTTTGAATTATTTCTTGAAGGTTATATAGAATATTTTTAGACTGTTTCCCTCTTAAGGTTATTTCACCCATTACTTGTTTTGTATATAGGTTGTCGATCTGAAGCAAATCAAATAATGCTTTTGAAACCAGCAAGCTGACATTATATGTATTGCACATTTCCTGTATTCTTGCAGTTGTGTTTAACACATCACCGGTAAATACAATTTCTTTTTTTATCACCCCCACTTCGCCGATTGTAACGTTGCCATAATGTAAACCAGCTTTGAATTCAGGAATGATACCATATCTTTCCATGTAACGTGAAGACTTATTTTTTATTTCATCTACGATGCCGAAAAAGCAGCGCAGGCAATTTTCATTTTCAATCCCGTTTTTCATTGACCACGAAACAGTAACTTCATCCCCTATATACTGATAGATTTCCCCTTTACTGAAAATTATTGAATCATTTATATCATCAAAAAAATCATTTAGAAGATTATGATATTTTATATGCCCTAATCTTTCGGCAATAGCTGTGGAAGATTTTAAATCTATGAACATAAAAATCCGGCATTCTTCTTTTGGTTTATTATACCTGCCGAGAATAAAATTATGCAGTACGCCGTAACCGAAGCTGTCGCTGACCTGGAGGAAAATCTGAGTTAAGATTATAACTGTCGTCCAGTGGATCACCATTGCCCAGACTTCCGTACCGGATAAGTAGACTATAACTCCCTTCAATACATCGGGATGAAAAATACTTTTGTCCAATCCAAAACTTTGATCTAAAAATAATCCAATGATTATAAGTAAAATCATTGTAAAAGAATAAACCAGGCTTTTAATAACTACGGTATAGCTGAAAGATTTTTTCCGAAACCGATTCTGAAAATAGAAGATTTCAAAAGTTCCTATTGATAAACCGGCTATAATTGCGGCAATTACTGTTACCGAAATGGAACGGCCGAAATCGTATGAAAGGATATTCACTTCGGTTGTAAGGTTTTGAATATTCTTTATCCGGGTAGCAGGATAAATAAGCAGGTATTCTATGATAGTAAAAAAGAGGCCTGCTGCAATCCAGGCTAGCGTTAAGCTCAATACTCTTCTTAGTTTAATATAAAGCTTAACCGATTTTGAAATCATTTCAAAAATTCTAAGAAAATTTGCTGCTTTATTGACATTTTATTTTTACAACGATTTAATAAACTATAAGAGTACTATCGGAGAAACATTTGAACAGGAATTATCTTATCGGGTTTCAGAAAATGAAATATCCCTCTGCTTATTTGTACATTGTCCGGGCAGATGAAAGCTTATGAAGAACTTTCTTGAACTGATACTTTTACTAGGAAGCAATTCTCACATAGAACAGCGCACTGACATTATATACAAGCTCCTCCAAATTATAATGCCTAACGCCTTGGGGAAAGTTAGGATTTTTCAGGGTTGGTGATTATTTCAAATACCTCTCTTCCAAGGTTGAATTAAATTGAAACATAGAACAATTATTTTTAATTAGCAACTATTAAGTTAGAGTAAATTTACTGTGTGTGTGGAGTCATAGACATGGAAGATGGGAAATAGAAGATGGAAAATGGTAAATGGAAAATGGTAAATGGAAATGGAAGATGTCCTGCAAAACGGGATGCGCCTATGGCACAGAAAGAACAGTAAGCAGTAGGGAGTAGGGACTAAAGAGTAATACACACTTTTATTTTTTTTCAATTCGAATACTCATCCAGGGGCTGATGAGCTTCAGGCTCAGAAATCCGAAATTCTAATCATTCATGTTTACTGCTGCCAGCCGGAAACCAACGATAAAAGGCAAGGCAAAAAAGATTCTGCCGGAAACAATATGATTAACGAAACGAAGCTGAGTGCATAAGAAAAATATGATAGTATCCTTTGTCCTTGCCCGGCAAAGGAAAAGATGACGTTAAAGTTTAATGCAAAAGATTTTATGAAGATACTAAATAGCGAATTGAATATAACAGAAGATGACTAAAAGTAAATTACAAGCAAGGCAAAAACATTTTACTTAAGTTAAAATGGAA
Organism: Ignavibacteria bacterium; assembly: GCA_050264735.1. GTDB lineage: Bacteria > Bacteroidota > Ignavibacteria > Ignavibacteriales > Ignavibacteriaceae > DATKLQ01. The sequence goes on from JBLNGL010000549.1 coordinate 3,726, forward strand.
AAGGATTATAGCTTGCTGTAGAGCGAACTCAAACATAAGAGCCAAAGAGTTTAAAAAGGTTTGAGAAAAATTATAACCCCAATTCCGTAAATATTACTTATAACCAGCACATAGCAGCATAAAACATAGTTTCCAGAGGATAGTCAGAATAATTACTTACGGTAACCCTCTTTAATAGCATAATAATTGCAGCTCTTTAGCAAAATTATTTAATAGACTGGAAAGTATTTTTTGATCTTTCAATTCCTTAATCGCTCACAAAAAATAATGAGTCGTAATATTATAGAATTAATTTCAAGAGAGAACTATGAAAAAATCATTAATCTGTGTCTTTTGCTTAATCGCCGTAACATTGTATGGACAAACGGCAATTGCTCCTTCTGCAGGTGACGGTACAATCGGCAATCCTTATCAAATTTCCACGATAGAAAATTTATTCTGGATTACAGAAAACAGTTCGAGATGGAGTCTTCATTACAGCCAAACTGCAAATATAGATGCATCGGAAACTTCAAGCTGGTTTCCCGATGGAAGCGTAGGTTACTATGGCTGGTTGCCGATAGGAGATTTCTCAGGAACGTATAATGGAAATGAGTACAGCATATACGGTATATATATTAATAGAACAGGTGAAGATTACCTCGGATTATTTGCAAGAACTAACGGAGCCGCAATCTCAAATCTGGGTTTAATGAATGTGGTGATACACGGCAGGCACTATACCGGCGGGCTTGTTGGATACTGCAATAATAATTCCACAATTACTAATTGTTTTAGTATTGGTGAGGTAACAGGAAGCTGGCACGTTGGGGGGTTGGTCGCGGATAATCACTCATCACACATTAATAATTGCTATACCAAAGGGAGCGTAGCCGGGTCACCGATGATTGGAGGACTGGCCGGATCGAGCCAATACTCTTCAACCATTACTAACAGCTACAGCACATGCAGTGTATCCGGCGGACTGTATGAAATCGGCGGACTGGTAGGAGGGATGTTTTATTCTGCTTCTGTAACCAACTGTTACAGCACGGGGACTGTTACTGGTCCAGACTTTTATCTTGGCGGTTTAATCGGCAGAAATTATTCTTCACCGGCTGCCAGCAACAGCTTTTGGGATGTTCAAACTTCGGGAATGTCGATTAGTGCAGGTGGTACCGGTAAAACTACGGCAGAAATGAAAACCCAAACGACATTTACAGATGCCGGATGGGATTTTACATCTTTGTGGCAGATGACAACAAGTGAAAATGATGAATACCCTTTTTTAGGATGGCAGGATTTTTTACCGCAGGCATATGCACCTTCAAAAGGTGACGGTACGGCCGGTAATCCTTATCAAATAGCTAACTTAGGAAATCTTTATTGGATAGCCGTGGATAATTCAAGATGGAATAAACATTATATTCAAACCGCGGACATTGATGCATCTGTAACTTCAACCTGGACAGGAGGCGGATGGATACCAATTGGAAATGCTGCAACAAAATTTACCGGTTCTTATAAAGGTGAAGGGCATTTAATAGATGGATTGTACATTAATCGCGAAGGGGTTGATCATCAAGGTTTATTTGGATATACAAATGGTGCTGTTATTTCCGAGCTGGGTGTAATAAATGTAAATATTATTGCTTATCGGCGTACGGGAGCATTAGTAGGTTCATTTGAAGCAAATTCTGTAATGAATAAATGTTATAGTACGGGATTTGTTTCAGGGGGACATATTATAGGTTTGCTGGTTGGACTTAGTACATACTCAAGCATAACTAACTGTTACAGCAGAGGCAGTGTAAATGGATCATCAGTCATCGGCGGACTGTTAGGGTATAATTATACCGGCTCCACAGTTAGCAACAGCTATAGTACGGCAAATGTGGTGGGAGCCTACGGAAATAATGGCGGGTTGATTGGAGTTGAATGGAACGCTTCTACAACAAATAGTTTTTGGGATACAGAAACTTCCGGACAGTTGACTAGCGGCGGCGGCATTGGAAAGACTACTGCGGAGATGAAAACAAGTTCAACATTCCTTGATGCTGGTTGGAATCCTCAAATTTGGAAAAAGGAAGATGGGATTAATGACGGTTATATATATTTAGTCTGGCAAAATCCGGACGGCTCTTCACTTTTTCAAGCACCAAAACTTTCTTTACCTGTAAATAATTCAACAGGGATAAGTATCAGTCCAACACTTGCCTGGCAGGCTGTTTCCGGAGCTGATCATTATAGATTAGAAATTAATACACAACCTGATTTTACAGGTACAATTATATTTGATGAGGATACTCTTTCCGATACATCGCATACAATTACCGGATTGTTAAATAATTCAACCTATTACTGGAGGGTGCAAGGACTGAACAATTTTGGCTTTTCAAGTGATACAAGCAGTACATTCAGTTTTACGACAAAATTATTAGATGCAATACTAAGTTCGCCTTCAAATAATTCGATAGGTGTCGGCTTATCACCAACCTTAAACTGGTTATCTGTATCGGGGGCTGATAAATATAAATTAGAAGTTAATACTCAGCCTGATTTTACGGGAACAATTATTTTTAATGCGGATACACTGACAGACACTACTCAGACGATCAACGGATTATTAAATAATTCAAACTACTACTGGAGGGTTACAGCATTAAATGATTCAGGTTTCGCGAGCGATATAAGCTGCACATTTCTTTTTACTACAAAATTATCAACGGCAATTCTAAGTTCGCCTTCAAATAATTCAATAGGCATCAGCTTATCGCCAACACTAAGCTGGTTATCTGTATCGGGGGCTGATAAATATAAATTAGAAGTTAATACTCAGCCTGATTTTGCAGGAACAATTGTATTTGATATAGATACTATAAATACAATATACAATCAGATTGAAGGATTGACAGAAAATACAAAATATTACTGGAGAATAACCGGAATGAATAATGCCAATAATACAAGCGATACCAGCAGCACATTTTCTTTCACTACTTTGCGGACAGCAGTTGTTGAAGCAATTTTTACTCTAACTGATGGTGCAGGCGGAACAACTATTCTAACAGCAG
>JBLNGL010000550.1:0-7903 GCA_050264735.1 Ignavibacteria bacterium
CTATTTCATTATATCTTTTTGCTGAGCAGATAATAATTATTCTTGCTTCAGGACTGGAATCATCAAAAACATAGAAATCATTTTCTGAAGGAAGCAGCAGGACTTCATTGAGCACAGGGCTCTCATTGCTGTAAAGCAGGACGGCTTCCTTTTCATCGGCGTGTATAACATAAATACAGCTTTTGTTTAAAGGCTGAACAAAGATCCGCAGCATTTCGCCGGCTCTTAATCTGTCTTTGCTTCTCAGGCTTGAATAGCTATCTCCGGCTTTATGGAGGATTGCTATCTTCGCTTTAACTGAATCCGGAACATCCCCTGAAATATCATTTGGAAAATTTTCAGCATAGGAAAAAAAGAAAAAACCGACTAAAAGCATCAGTCTTATCATTTTTATCACCTTTTTGGATAAATAAATTAAACGGGGAAAATTTGACAGAAAATATACTACATTATCTGATTTTAGCAAACTTAGATTAATTATAGATAGGAATTCATCTCACAATCTTCAGGCAGTTTCGGGTTTAAACTGTTGATTTAAGATCAAAACTTCTATAACTTCTACTCAATACTTTTCCTGAAAAAATTCAGCTTTGCTTAAAAAATAAAATAAATCCGTCAATAAACGGGTACAAGGTATTTTTATTTTTACACTTTCCTTTTTGACCATATTATATCGGAATAATGATTAGTAAATCTTTACTGCTATTCATTTTTTTGACATCTATAATTTTGGGGCAGGAATATGAAACCGGGCTCTTGCTTGACGATTCACTCTATAAAGACCGCCCTATTGCAGCAACCTTAATGAGAGGAAATTATGATGATCTGCCGAATGCAGTTTCTCTTAAGCAGTATGCTCCCGCACCGGGAAATCAAGGCCCATACGGCACCTGCGCAGGCTGGGCTACGGCTTATTCTGCACGTACAATTTTAGAAGCCTTAAAGAATCTCTGGGGACAGGGGAAAACCGACAGCAATGCATTCTCTCCTTCATTTGTTTATAATCAAATCAGTACAGGAAACGACTGCAAAAGCGGAACTTCACTAACACAGGCTTTAGATGTCCTGAGAGATCAAGGGGATGTAAAGCTGAATGAATTTGAATACAGCTGCGACAGGAAAATAACCGCCCTTGATAAAGTTAAAGCGCAGGCATACCGGATACTTGAATATCGGGATATTGTTGTCAGCGCAACAAAGAATAAAGAAAAATATGTAAGAAAAAGTCTGGCAGAGGGAAAACCGGTTGTAATAGCCATTGATATACCGAGATCCTTTTACCGGGTAAAGGAAGTCTGGATACCCGACAGCAGCGATTACCAGAATTGGAGCAGGGGACATGCAGTAACAATAGTCGGATACGATGATGAGAAATATGGAGGTGCCTTTGAGATTATGAACAGCTGGGGTTTAAATTGGGGAAAAAAAGGTTTTTCCTGGATCAGGTATTCGGATTTTAATTTCTTCTGTAAATACGCTTTTGAAGTCATTGATTTAAGGAAAAAAAGCATCGATAAACCTGATCTTTCAGGATCTCTTTTGTTTAAAACAAGCACCGGCGAGGAGATGAAATCTTCTTTTAACGGTGAATATTTTACAATGGATAAAGCTTATTCATCCGGTACATTGTTCGAGCTTGTAATTTCAAATAATGAGCCGGCTTACGTATATGCATTCAGCTCAGATCTTACGAATGATCTGTATAAAATATTTCCATTCAGCGATAAAATGGTTGCTTACCTTCCCTACAGGCAGAATGATGTAGCAATACCTGACGAAGAAAGTTATAATATTCTTGATGAAACGAGAGGGAAATCCTACTATTGTTTTTTGTATTCCAGCAAAGCCGTAAACATCGACAGCATAATTTCCGTAATTAAATCGTCAGACGGAGCAATCTGGCAGAAAATAAAATCTGTCTTAAAGGATTACATGGTTGATATGAATGACATAAAATTTGATTACAGCGGAAAAATTAATTTCAAGGCGATAAGCAGGAATAAATTTGTTGTTCCGGTTTTAGTAGAAATAAACCATATTTAATTGTAGTTCGAAACGTTAGCTTCGACCAAATAAAATATTAAGATCAAACGGAAACATTCGATCGATAATAGTGGACGAAGCTAGCGCTTCGTCCTACAAAAGAAAACAAAACGAGATGTTTATGAAAATCAAATTCTACTTTTTAATTGTAATTCTATTCCTTTTTCATAACCTTTCTTATTCACAGGAAAATATTGATGCTTCATTTGAAGCGGCAGAGGGGAAAATTTTTATTTACTATGAATTGAAAGGTGATCCCGCCTCCGAATACCAGGTGGAAGTAAAGCTTAAAAGAACAAGCGATCCTTCATTTGAAATTGTACCTTCAGTAATGATCGGCGATGTGGGAAAAGGAAAATTTGCCGGCGGGAAACGCACAATCATCTGGCATTTAAACAGTGAAGAGGAAGCCAAGCTGGAAGGGGAAGATTTTTATTTTGATGTAAGAGCCGAAAAAATAGAAGAAGGCGGAGGTATACCCTGGTGGGTTTATGCTGGTACGGCTGCTGTGGGCGGCGGAGTTGCTGCATTCTTTCTTCTGAACAAATCAGACAGCGGAGACGAACCATCACCATCTGCTTCAACTTTCCCGAATCCTCCAGGAAGGCCTCCCCAATAATAAAAGGAGATTAATATGAAATACATTTTATCCATATGCCTGTTATGCTTTATTACTTCATCGGCCTATCCTCAAGTAACAGGTAAAACCAGGTCCGGAAGCCTGCTGAAGAAAAAAGAAGCAATTAAACCGGTTGAAGGGAGGCTGGTGCCGAGAATTATACTTATCGAACCGCTTTTAAGCGGGAATAGTGAGATAAAATTGAGTGAAAGCAGTGTAAAAATTAAAGGCAGTGTAATCGGACAGGCCGAAATAAAAGAGTTACTGATTAATGGGGTACGGATAGAACTTCTTCAAGGCAGCTATTTTAATGATGAAATTACACTCAAAAACGGGACAAATGAGATTATAATAAAAGCTTTGGATATGAATGATCAGAGTTCGGAATTACATTTTAAAATTATCAGGGAGAAGGACAAAAAAGGTCCGGAGATTACCATAATTGAACCCTCCGGTTCAAGAGGAATAAAAATTATAAGAAAATCGGAAGTAACAAAAGTCAGGGGCATGGCAATCGATCCAAACGGAGTAGTAAAAGTCACGGTTAATAAGCAAATAGCTGAACTTTCCGAAGCTGGTGAATTCTCAATCGATATGTATCTGCAGGTAGGCGATAATAAAATTGTAGTCGAAGCCGTAGACGGCAATTTAAACAGTTCAATAGAAACTTTTAATATAACAAGAAAGCTGGAAGATATAATTACAGCAGGCAGGTACATCGGATTGGTAATAGGAATAAATTCTTATGAAGGATATTGGCCTGAATTGGAAAATGCCGTTAACGATGCAGAAGAAGTTGCGGAAGTGCTTATAGAGAACTACCGCTTCGATACGGTTTATACCATCTTTGATAAAGAAGCAACCAGAAGAAACATCATACAAAAGTTTGAAATGCTTACAAGAAATGTTACAAAAGATGATAATTTACTTATTTTCTATGCCGGGCACGGGCAATTTAATAAAGCATTAAACAAAGGATATTGGGTTCCGGTCGATGCTGCGGAAAATTCTATTGCCGATTATATCTCAAATAATGATGTAAAAACTTTTATAGGGGGAATACCTTCAAAGCACACACTCTTAATAACCGATGCATGCTTCAGCGGTGACATTTTCAGAGGACCTAAAACGGAAAGCATCCCGTTTGACCCGAACAATATGGAAAGATATTATAAGGAAGTCTACAGGAAATTATCACGGCTTGCGTTAACCTCCGGCGGAGTGGAAGAAGTAATGGATGATGGGAAAGACAATCATTCAATCTTCACTTATTATTTACTTAAAGCTTTAAAGGAAAACAAGCTTAAATATATGGATGCAAACCAGCTCTTCAGCGAATTCCGGATTGCAGTTACCAATAATTCCGAACAGACTCCGATGCTCCAGGTAATCCGGGATACTGATGATGAGGGGGGACAGTTTGTGTTTATTAAGAAAGAGTAGCAGGTTTGAAGAAAAGAATTCTTAATCTAAATCATAATCTTTACTCTTAAATCCTTAACGGGAAATGAAGATTAAATAATTTATAAAATAGATCAACCAAACTTTTAATAATAATAAAATGTTTTATGAAAAAATTTTTACTTTTATTTCTTAATCTTTTAATATTTATAACTTTTATTCATCCCCAAAAGATTCGGGAGGTTCCACTAGTCGAAGAAGCTGCCTCAATTAAGCTGGATATAAATTTAAATAAAGAATTTAAAATATTTGCATCAGCTTTCTTTGAATCATTTGAAGATCCTATATTTCCTCCAGCAGGCTGGACTGATTTTATTGGTGGCGGAAGCGGATGGACCAGGGAGGCCTCCGGTACTATTCTTCCAGGATGGGGTTCAGGGGAGATTTCAACTCCTGTCGGAGGCGGAAATTTTGTTGCATATTGTACGTATAGTATTGATCCTCCGTTTAATGATCAATGGTTAATAAGTCCGCAGGTTTTGGATATTCAGCCGCAGGACACACTATTTTTTTGGCTGCAAAATCAGGCTGATGTCATAGATACGGTTGATATATTATATTCATTTAACGGGACTAATTTTACACGAATTGGCCGGGTTACATATAATGAAACTTCAGACCCTAATTGGGGATTTTGGTTTGTTAGAATAGGAGCTGCTATTGCACCTGGTTCTAATGTATTTTTTGCATTTAGGGAACATATAGCCGATAATTCATTTGATGGGGGACCAATATCCTTAGACTTGATTTACATTTCGGGCAGATTTAATTACCCATCAAATATCAGCATAAATAAAAGTTTTACTTTTGCTGATGCAACGCAGCAAACAAGCTACAGAATGATTGGATTACCGGGGAATACTAATTTTTCTATGGCTTCAAAAATAAGCGGCACTCCTAAACAGGATTGGACCGCCTTTTATGATAACGGCGCCGATGAAAATTTTCTGACGGAGTTTAACAACCAGGCACTTTTTAATTTTAATCCGGGCAAAGGATTTTGGGTATTAAGCAAAAATCCGATAAATATGTCGGAACCGGCAGTTAATAGTGTTGCATTGGTTTCGGGAACTTTTGCAATTTCTCTTCATGCAGGGTGGAATATTATTTCTAATCCATTTGAAAGGGGTGTTGACTGGGCTGATGTTCAAAATATTAATGGAATAACACAACCGATTTATGACTTCAATGGGACATATTCGCCGGCGGCTACAATGGAGACTTATAAAGGTTATTATTTTTTTAATGCCGATAACCGCGGAACCCTTTCAATTCCTTATAATCCCGGAGGTGTTTTAGGAAAAAATTCCAATGCAATAAATTCTCCGGATAACTCGGCTGGTTTAAAAATTTCTCTTATTTTAAATGATCAGGAAAAATCAAGCGCGGTTGTTTCAATGAATCCGGATTCCAAAGATGGTTACGATAAATATGATATATTTGCACCTCCCGGACATTTCGAAGAGGCTAAAGTATGTTTTTATAATGATCTTCTTCCTTCTTATAAGTATTTAATGACAGACAGCAGAAATGAAATAGGGGAGGGGCAGAGTTATAATCTGAAAATTAAAAATTCTTCAGGAATAATGTGTTCCATTTATGTTGAAGGATTGGAAAATTTCGGAAGCAATGAAATATATCTTTTTGATTTGCGATCAAAGAAAAGCTACAATCTTAAAATGCAGAGTAAAATTGAAATCAGTCGGCTTCATGAAAATAATGATTTGCGTTTATTGATAGGTTCGAAAGACTATATAGATAAAACGAAAATATCTGAGTTGCCTACTGAATATAAGCTTTACCAAAATTATCCGAATCCATTTAGTCAAAATTATCCGAATTCATTTAATCCCTCTACAATAATAAGCTTCGATTTACCTCGAAATCAAAATATTAAATTAGTTATTTATAATATGTTAGGCGAAAGAATTAAAACTATATTTAGCGGTTATCTTGAAGCCGGTAAACATGAATTTGCCTGGGATGGTACAAACGATTCGAACTCGGGGGCAGCTTCAGGAGCTTATATTTATTCATTGGAAGGACCGGAAATCAGAATCGCTAAAAAGATGATATTGAACAGATAAAATGCAAAAATTCCGAATTTCGAATTTCAGATTTCGAATTTAAGAATTACTATTTCAGATTTTTGATTTCAGAATTAATTCGTAATTTATAAATCGTAATTCGTAATTTAATGCCGATTACTTTGAAGGAGTAATTGGTATTTTTTTTAGGTTAAATTGAATATCATGACTGATCTGAAACCAGGCAAAGTTAAAAGATTTCCTAATTATGGTTGGTTTGGAATTTTCCTTCTAATTCTTTTCTGGATCTTAAATTGGTCCTTAGAAGGATTAAGAACGCATTGGGGCTTCTTTCCTCTTTGGCTGGGATATTGTTTAACCATTGATGCCTTGGTACTTTTAAGAAAAGGCAGCTCAATGATAAACAGGAATCCTTTTATTTATACACTCTTATTTGTTATGTCTGTTCCGGTTTGGTGGCTTTTTGAATTTTTTAACGGGATTACTCAAAACTGGTTTTACATCGGCAGTGAATCTTTTTCTGATGCGGAATATTTCCTTCTGGCTTCATTAAGTTTTTCCACTGTAATGCCGGCAGTTCTGGGAACGGCAGAGCTTGCCGGGACTTTTAAATGGATTAAAAATTTACATCATGGACCAATAATAGGCACAGATGCGAAGACATTATTAATACTCTTTTTATCTGGATGCATAATGCTTTTCCTTTTAATTATTTTCCCGGAAATTTTTTATTCCATGCTTTGGATCTCCCTTTACTTAATTATTGATTCAATTAATGCTGCAGCCGGAAATAATTCGCTCCTTTTATTTACAAAAAACGGTGACTGGAGGGTAATTTTTTCATTATTTGCGGGGTGTATGATTTGTGCTTTTTTCTGGGAAATGTGGAATTTTTATTCTTATCCGAAATGGGTTTATTACCTGCCGTATGTTAATGTCCTAAAAATTTTTGAAATGCCTCTCCCGGGTTATATCGGGTATTTCCCGTTTTCCCTGGAAATATTTGCATTGTACAATTTTATTACAGGATGGTTTAGGAAGGAATCTTTTAGGAATTTTTTAAAGATTTAAACCATTCCAATCGATTCCGGATCTGTAGTGAATTAAGCAAAAAAGCCTTTTGAGTTGATTTCCGATATCTTTGCACCTTTTTTAAAATTCATGGTCGATTTTACCTTTCCGTCGGCATCGTACAGAATCCAGACACCCTCTCTTTTTCCATCTTCAAAGTATCCTTCTTCCTTTATAGTTCCGTCTTCATAATACCAGATCCATTTCCCCTCGACGGTATCATTTGCGAAGTTTCCCTCAGATTCTAATTTTCCCGTGGGATAATAATATCTCCATTTTCCTTCATTTTTATTATTTTTCAATAATCCTTCCATCAAAATTTTACCATCCAGACCTTTTACGATAAATTGCCCGTTTCTAATCCCGTCGACAACTTCATAAGACATAATCTGATTTGAAAGAGTATCTGTAATCTTGCCCGAATAGGGCTGGTTGGTGTCCAAATCATAAACAAATCCATCTTTTATTGTGATTCCTTTTTTCTTAGTATCAGTCTCTTTGCTGCATGACAATAATATAAGAGGAAACAAAAGAAATACAAGAAAGATGAATCTAATCCTGAATTCCTTGGGAATGGAAGTCCTAAGCATTTGCCCTCGCTTATTTTTAGATTTGCTAATATAAGAAATTCAATAGATATGCCAGGTGAGACTAATGTTTT
>JBLNGL010000551.1:0-6430 GCA_050264735.1 Ignavibacteria bacterium
AAATCTTTCCAGATCTAAAGGATTCCCCCAGTTTATAACAGGAGATTGAGAAGCCCTTATAGGAAGATATAAATATAAGATGATCAAAACAGGAAAAAAGATCCCCAGCATCGGCAATATACTTTTAAAGCTTCTTTTGCTGAACCGGTATTTTAGAAAATATAAATATGCGGTGCCGGGCAGAATTAAAAGAGTAGTCATATGGTTGGAAAACCCCAGCGCAAGAAAAAAAGCAAACCACAGCCATGGATTTTTAATTTTAAAATCAGATGCATTCCCTTCATATAAAAAAGCTTTTACAAGCGATAGAATTAAAAGGCAAAAAATAAAAACCTGGAGTGAATATACTTCTACCGAAGTGCTTTGAAACCAGTAGGTCCTGCTGAATGCAAGTATTAATCCAGCCGATATTGCAGCTAAATATTTTTTTGTTTCCCTAGATTTATCCGCTTTTTCAGCAGGTTCATTCGTTACGGAAATTTTATTCTGATCAGAAATTTTAACTTTGCCTTTTCTTTTTGTATGAACTTTTATTTGTTCCTGCCTGGTCGGAGGACTCGAGAATTTTTTTATATTATCCAGCATTACCTTTGCCGTGTAAGTAAAAACCGCAGTACCTAATGAGCACCAGACAGCGGCAAGAAGATTCAGCTGGAAGGCTTTATTCAGGCCCAAAGGAATTAAGGAAAAAAGATAGCCGGTAAGAGTGAATAAGGGATAACCGGTAGGATGCGCAATGCCGAGAGTGGCCTGCACTGCCGAGAGCTCGCCGGAATCTATTTGTATAACCGACGGAGCCAGGGTTGCGAGGTAGATTATAAATGAGAATAAACCTGTCAGAACTGCAAAATATTTTTTAATTAAATTCAAATTACCCTGTGAAAATTGAGATCTTCTGCACTGCAAAATAATTGAAAATTTTCAGTGATACTTTATTTTATTTGAAATTATTTTTACCCGTGTATTCATCAAATAAGGCAAGATTTGATTTAAGAACTTTTGAAATCCGGGTATGCAGCTCTTCTGGCGAGCGGTATGCCATCCAGTGAGCAATAATTTTATTTTTCTTTTCATCGTTCGGCATTAAGGACGAAGTTGCATTAAAGATATTCTGGCTGGCAGCCTGCAGTTCTTTTAAGAAAAGAAAATTTTCCTTAAGCATGGAGAGTGAGTTGTACCTTCCCCCGAGATTTGTTAGTATGGAAACGGACTTCAGAGTCCCTTTTCCACTGAGTTTGCTGAACAAACCCGGAGTGCTAAGTGTTAAATACTGCAAAAGGAAATCTATATCGGCTAGTCCGCCCGGTGTTTTTTTAATATTTAAAATTCTGCCCCGTGTATTTGTAATGCCTAACTTCTGACTGTAAAGCTTTTTCCTCATATTCACTATTTCTGATTTCAATTTCTCCTTATTCTCCGCATTTATTCTTTCAGCTGCAGCATCAGTGAAGCTGTTGAAAATTTTTTTGCTGCCCGAAACAAAATTAATTTTACAGAGTGACTGCAGCTCCCATATTCTTGCCCGTGTTTTAATATAATTTTTATAGCTCTCAAGATCCCAAACCAGCAGACTGCTTTTCCCTTCCGGCCTTAAACGGCAGTCTGCATCAAAAGGCTTAAATTGTTCTTTAAATCTTAAGAGAAGTTCCTGGAAATTTTTTTGGAGATAAGATTTGTTATCGAGCCCCTTCACCACAAAAATCAAATCAATATCTGATGCAAAAATCATCTCTCCGCTTCCGAAGCTTCCCATTCCTGCAATAAAATAATCTGCTCCAGGTTTCTCCATTAGTTCTTCTTCCGAAATAATTTTTATTTGAGCGCTGAAGTAGCTGCTTAATAATTCCGACAGCTTAGGAACTGAAAGAAGCTTCAGACCGTGCTGTACCGATAATAAGAAGAGAGCTTTCTTGGTTGTCCAGTTATTCATGCCGGCTGCATAATTTTTTTCGAACACTCTTTTTGTCAGGAAAATTTCTTTCAGCTCTTCATCTTCCGCAAACAAGTCTATTGATTTTTGAGAATATTCGCATAGTGCAAGGAATGATTTGAAAAACCTTTCATCGTCGAATGCACTGTACCAGATTGATGGGAAACTGTCCGACTTTATTATTCTCGCAAAATTCTGCAGAACAAGATCAGGGTTCAAGGATTTTCTAAGGTATTTAAATAATTTCCCCTCAATATTCCGGAACGATTCAACCGTGTTTTTATCAAATTCTTTTTGCCCCAGTAAACCCATGCCTTCTCTTAAATACCGAAGATCTTTTTCTGCCCTGGTTTTATTATCAAAAATTATCTCGGGAATTTTTGCCGGGTAGCTTTTTTCATCTTTTATTCCCAAAATAGAATTAAAAATTTTCAAGACATTTTTTCTGGTTTTCGTAACCGCTTCGGTAAAGGCCGGTGAACCGGGATAATCTAGAAATGCAGCCAGCTTTTCCAGCATCTCTCCCTCTGCAGGAATGCTGTGTGTCTGTGCGTCATTCATAAGCTGCAGGTAATGCTCAATTTTCCTGAACAGTATATATCCTTCCCTGAAAATCCGAGCCTCTTCTTCTGCCAGCAGAAGTTTTTCTTCAAGCATTTTAATTGCATCGAGGGTATTTCCGGTCCGGATATCTTTATACCTGCCGCCGTTTAAAAGCTGAAGCGCCTGGACAGAAAATTCAATATCTCTGATTCCTCCCGGAACCAGCTTGATATTTTGGTCATCCGGTAAATTTTTTTCAATGCCGCTCTTTAATCTTTTAATCTGCTCCGTAGGAGGAGTTGAAAAAGAAGCAGGATAAACGAAAGGAGTGATATAGTTTTTAAATTTATTGAAAAGCTCTTCATCTCCAGCGGCAAATCCGAGCTTAATAAGCATCTGCCTTTCCCAGTCTTCACCTCTGCTTTCGTAATAATTAATATAATCTGCGTAGCTTCTGCAGAGGGGAGAGTTTCTTCCGTCGGGCCTGAGGCGGAAATCAACTCTGTAAATATAGCCGGCTCCGGTAATTGAAGAAGCGCCTTCGATAAAGAGGTATACGGCTTCTAAAAGAATTTCATGATATTCCTTATTATTTGCCAGATGTTCATCTTCATCATAAAAAATAAGAAGATCGATATCTGAGCTGTAATTGAGTTCCAATCCTCCTAGTTTTCCCAAAGATACAAGGCAGTATTTTCTTAAAAGATTGCCCATTTTATATTTGGCAAGAATTTCACGGTAGCAGATTTCAAACAATACTCTGGTAAGTACTTTAGCTAAAACCGAAAGCTCCTCCGTTGTTTCCTTCTGATTAATTAATCCGAGTATATCCTTTGTGCCGATTCTTAAAATCTCTTTTCTTTTTAAACTCCTGAGGAAATTCAGTTTTGCATCCAGGGTTTTAAATGATTCCAGGCTTTTGATTGTTGCAGCGTAAAAATTCTTTTCATTATTTTTTTCATTCAGTCTTTCTTCATTGACAATTAAATAAAAGTATTCAGGATCTCTAACAAGAATATCCGTCAGATAATTGCTGTTGATGGAAATAGCCGAAAGGATTTCCACAAAATGAGGATACCTGATGCAGTTGTTCAGGAAGGAAGATTTGTCAAACATTCCGGAAATTATCCGGAGCATATTAGATTCCGATCCGAAGGTAAAATATTTCGAAGTTATTTCCGCAGAAAAAATATTCTGCAGCTTTTCGAATGAATCCGGGGGCAAATAACCTGCCGAGAAACCGGCAAGCTTTTTGAGAAATTCTTCCGAAAGATTTTTAATCCTATATTTTTCACTCATACCGGAAACGGTGATTATTCAAAAATAAAAACTTACTTCTTGATCTGAAATTAAAATAAACTAAATTTATCAAATCAATAATTTGAAATAATAACATGCAAAAATACAGCCTGTCATCCCTTTTACCTACCTCTCTTCTTCTGTTTTTCATTATTTCGTTCTTTATTCTTCTAACCGGCTGCACCGGTTCCAAGGACATGGATGGTACAAGTTTTGTAATTGGTCAAATTCAGATGGTTAGTAATGAACCTTTTGCAAAGCTTGCTTTAATAAATGATGCAACTCTGTATCTGCTCGAATGCGATGAGGATGTTTATAATATGCTCTATAATAATCAGGGAAAATCGGCAAAAATATACTACAACAGCATGTATAAAAATGATGAGGGATTAAAGGTGCTCAAAACAACAAATGCAGAAATACTGGCCGGACCGGAGTCTAACTAAATATTTATAAAAATTTTTCGGGTATTAATATGTACAAGAATGCTTTTCTGGGAGTATTAATTTTTTCATTCATAATTCCTGTCCGGATTTATCCACAGCAAAAAAGTGCAATAAATATTGTCGCTGAGGGATCAATTAATAATGAGCAGATTTATCCGATTGCCGGGAGCGATCTGCTGAGGCATAAAGATCTGGAAACGGGTCAATTCTTAAAAAATAATCCCGGTTATCTCGAACAAAAGAAATTAATGAAATCCGCATGGTCATTCGGCGTGGGAAGTACGCATCCATGGCTTGCTTATAACTTTACAAACGATCAAAATTATTTCGTAGTTTCAACCTGCAGGTCGGTAGGAACAAACTGCTATATCTTTGTTGCCGATAATCAATGGAATTCCACTGTGGATCAAGATGCAGTAGATGCAGTTGCAAATGAGTTTGATAATCATACGCCGGCAAATCCTAGCAAAGGAATTTATCAGACATGTATTGATACATACGGAAATCCGCCTAATATAGACGGGGATTCGAAAATTATTATTCTTATTCTTGATATAGCAGACGGTTATACAGGTTCCGGAGGTTATGTAGCAGGTTATTTTTATTCAAGAAATGAAGTTACCGATAATAATGCCGAAATTTATTTTATGGATTCGAATCCGGGAGATTTGGCTAGTGAAGCCGGATTGAATTTTGCATTCGCAACGGCAGCGCACGAATTCCAGCATATGATAAACTGGAATTATCATCAAGGTGTTCAAGAGCTTACTTTTATAAATGAAAGTTTATCAAAATCTTCAGAGATTCTCTGCGGCTACGGCGCTTCGATGCAGGGTTTGTATGCGAATGAAACTAACCATTACCTTTTCGACTGGAGAAGCAGCGATCCTACCCTTGCATTAAATGATTATGCAAGAGCGCAGCGTTTTTCCCTTTATCTTATGGAGCAGTTCGGAATTTCATCTTTAAAAGAATTTGTACAATCTTATTCAACTTACGGCTTATTGGGTATAGATGGTTTGAAGAAAGTTTTGGCGCAGCATTCGGCTTCTCTCGGAAAGGTTTTTTTAAATTGGGAAATTGCTAATGGATTAAATAACATTGATGTTGATCCTGCATTTGGCTATTCTTATGAACCAATACCTATTTCAACGGGGACAATAATTCATAATCCTAATATTGGCCTCACTTTAAATACAGTACAAAATCTCGGAGCGGATTATTTAACCTTTACTAATTCTTCGAATTTAATAGTTACATTTTCTGCATCGGGAACTAATATGGTTGTAAAAGCTATTGAAATTGGTGAAAGTTCATCTAGAGTTGTTGATGTCCCTATAAATACGCCTTTTTCAGAACCTGATTATCCCTCTGTTTACAATACCATTCGTTTTGCAGTAATAGATACAAATGAATCTTCATCTCAAGCCTATCAATATCAGTCCTCGGGAACTGTTACCCAGCAAGTGATGGAATTAACTTACGATGCGGAATATTCTGGAAACTACACTTTAGGCTTTAGTGCGGGTTCAAAACAGGCAGTAATATTTAACGGAGCGGCCGGATTTATAATTGACTCAGTCAAAGCAGACATCTACGGCGGCAGCAATCCCCTTACAGGCGAGATTTGGACATATACCGGAAACATCAGTGATCCATTAGAAACAAAAATTTCTTCTGATTTTTCTGTCCAAGTTGCGCAAGGGACTCATTCATGGGTGACAACCTCATTGCACGAACAAAACATTAATGCCGGAAATAATTTTGTCGTTTTATTCAATTTAAGCCAAAGTGTTGAGAGTGGAGGCAGTTCAGTAATAGTCACCAAGAAAAGCGGTGAAGCTTATTCAAATACTATTTTTTATAACTCAGATGAAGGACGTTGGCTGTGGTATAACGATGGAGAAGGAAATACGTGGCTTAATAGAATCCGTGTCTATATAACAATTGTAACCGGCGGAATAAAGGAAGTAGTAGAGTTAAATCCTATGAGCTATTTTTTGCAGCAGAATTATCCGAATCCATTTAATCCCGGTACAAAGATAAAATACTCAATACCTGAAAGCGCGAACGTTTCAATAGTAATTAATGATATTACTGGAAAAAAGGTGATTGAACTTTTGAATACTTTTCAAAACGCCGGAACTTATGAAGCCGTGTGGGACGGGAAGAACGAGTCTGGTTTGTCAGTTACAAGCGGAATGTATTTTTA
>JBLNGL010000552.1:0-12799 GCA_050264735.1 Ignavibacteria bacterium
ATCGATGCTTAACAGTACCTCAGCCAATATCAAAAAAATTATCGCCGGAAATGACCAGCCGAACTTAAAACCAAAAAAGGAGTCTGTTTTCTTAACAGGGAAACCTGATTTTACAGGAAGGTTTTCTATCCAATCTTATACAAATTTATCCAACGCCGAAAATTACTCCGATTTTCAAAGATGGAGATATTCTTTTTCTTTTAAGGCAAACGAAATTGCCGGGTCTGCATTTTCCTTTACATCTTATTTTATTTTTACGTACAGAGCTGATGATTGGCAGAATGTGAAGGAAAGCTTAGGGAAAGGACTTAAAGTATATGATCTTGCCTTAAGCTATACTATTGACAAAACATCAATTCTGTGGTTCGGAAGACATTTAAACAGAAGGATTTCCAGCATCAACTCTATAGACGGAATTCAATATGAAAAATCCTTAGGAAATTATTTTACAGGTTTAATCATCGGCTCCCGCCCCAATTTTTCTGATTTAGGATTTAATATAAAATTATTTGAGTATGGTCTTTTCTTCGGAAGATCCGATACCATCAACAGCGGTATTATGGAAAATACCTTCGCAGTATTCCAGCAGACAAATAATTCCATAACCGACAGACGGTTCATTTACTTTCAGCATGTCAGCACAATTATAAAGAATATCAGCTTATTTGCTTCATCCGAAATTGATTTATATAAAAAGGAAAGCGGAACCGCAAAAAATAAATTAACCTTAACCAGTCTCTTTATTTCAGGGAGGTATTCTCCCGTTAAATTAATTTCATTCTCTCTGTCATACGATGCTAGAAAGAATGTAATCTATTATGAAACATTTAAAAACTTTGCCGACAGCATTTTGGAAAATGAAACAAGACAAGGTTTAAGAGCAGGAATTAATTTAAAACCCATTAGTAATTTATTTATTAGATTAGACGGCGGCTACAGATTCAGGAAAAATGATCCAAAACCTTCCAAAAATTTCATAGGGAGCATATCCTACTCAAACGTACCTTTTATTGAAGCTGCTCCTTCCATATCCTACTCAAAATTAAACAGTAGCTATTTGAACGGAAATATCTGGGGAGCGAGGATTTCAAAGACTTTTTTCTCAGGTAATTTAACCGGATCGTTAAATTACAGGCTTACCGACTATTCATTAACTTACGGCAGCGGATCGCTGAAACAAAGCAGCATTATTCTTGACACGGGGTTCAGAATCATATCAAAATTATTTCTCAATATAAGCTATGAATCGGCTTTTGAAAACAGGAACAGCTACAGCAGAGTTCTTGCCGATATTTCCATGCATTTCTAGCTTCTAATCTTTATAAAAAAAAATTCCGAGCTCTATATTTAAAGAATATATTTCCTATTTTATCATTATTCCTTAAATTGCCGATGTGCTTTTTAACAAGGAATTGAATGGTATTTACTGAAAATAAATCAAGCTTGACTTTTAAGGACATTGACATAAACAGCTTTTCAAATTCCTTTGTTCCCTACCTTTACCTCGACGGGCATAGAAGCAGCAGTGCGGGGAGCACCGATCTTGAGAAATACAGCAGCGGTTTCAGATTTTTTCTGCGCTTCGGACTGATTATGCAGAATCTTGGATTGAAAGAAATGGTCACTATGGTCCATACTTCCAGAAACTGCTGTTTGAAAGAAAGATTGGATTCTATTATCTCCGCAATCCAGGAAAATTTTGACGCATCCAATTCGTATTTAAAAAATTCTAAGTTTAAATTGTACGGAGAACTGGAAACGTATAAGGAAATGGGTTATACAGAGTTCTTTAATTTCATCACCCAAATAATTAATAATAATCATAAAGATTACTCATTCACCCACCATATTCTCATCAATTATTCCGAAAACTGGGCATTGAATAACCTGGATAAAATCAAACTTATGCCTGACATAAGCAGCATTATCCGTTTTACCAAAGGATTTGCCAGCGGAGGATGGATACCTTTGAAAATGCAGGAAACTACGTTTATTTATTCTCAAATCCCTTCCGTTTCCGAATATTGGTCGGATGAAGCGATTGAAGCTTTAATTTATATTTCATTGCAGAACTGGTCTTTAATGAAACAGTATATCGGGAAAAAAGTTTATATGAATTCGGAAAAAGAATTAATTCATACGGAAAGAGATATTAATCTGAAGTTCAGTACGACCAAGCTGGAAGTTAATAGTTCAATGCATAATAGAATTATTGCATTCGGAGTTAACGGACCGATAATTTATGAACTCTAATGTATTGGACAGATTTAATTTTAATAAGGTAGCGGATTTTGCAAGGGAATATGCAAGAAGAGAATCACCAAAAGCATCGAGAATCTTAGACCTCATTATAAATAAATCAAAACGTGATTATTTAAATTTCAGCTTTGCCTACCTGAGGTGGATTGATGATATTGTCGATAATCCTTTGACACCGGTTTACGAAAAGAAAAAGTTTATCGAGTATCAGAAAAATCTCGTCTCTTCTCTATATAAGAATGAAAACCTTGACTCTGCAATAATTGAAGAAGTCTGCATATTTTATTTTGCAGAATATGCCAAATCAATAGATAATTTTATTTTACTTGATGAAGTAAAAAATATGGTAGAAGCTTTAAGCATGGATGTGTACCGGCTTGAGCGTTCGGGTGTATTTTCAAACGAAGAGCTTGATCTTTATATAGAATTAATGTCGAAGTCCCTTTTCAATATTTTATGCAATTTTACTCCCTCCCGGCATGAATACCGCAGAGAATTTTATTTAGGTGCAAGGTTTACTACAATAGCATTAATGATCCGAGATTTGGAAGAAGATATTGATGCAGGTTTTATAAATATAGGGGATGAAGAAATAAAAAGTTATAAACTGGATATTAAAAATCTTAAAGAAGATAGGAATTTTCCAATCTGGTTGAAAGATAAAATAAATTATATATTCGGATTATTGTACCAAGAAGTGGCACTGCTTAAATACATGCCCCTGAAGCTTAGATTATTAACCTGCTATTCATTGATTTACCGGCTGCCCTGGATTATACGGGCTAAAGTATATGGTTATACTTTAAAATATACCTCTGGGAAAACTTTTATTAAAGAATTAAAAGCGTATTTTATTTGCTTTGCAATAAGTTTAAATATTTTCCTGAAAGCATTTTTTTATTCAAAGGAAACCAAGCCTCATTCTAACGGAAAGCTTTCATTGAAGGATGCATTTAAATTATCCGGAAGATATACCAGGCAGCATGCTCCAAAGTTATGGTTAATTACCCAATTACTTCATACAAATAAAAAGTATGTCTATTTGTGGTTTTCCTATTTAAAATGGGTTGACGACTTTGTCGACAATCCATCAAACGATAAAAACATTAAGCTGGAGTTCATTGAAAGCCAACTCAAGCTTTTTGATGATTTATCCGATGGGAAAAATAACGCATTAAAAACGAATGAAGAATCTTTTCTTTATTATTGTATACAATCCGCTCTCCAAATTGGAAATCACGGCTTAATTAACGAAGGCAGGGAAAGTCTGGAATCAATTGCATTGGATGCAAAACGTCTGTTTAAAAACGGAATTTTTTCGTCCGATGAATTGCATCATTATCGGGACAAAGCTGTCCGTCCAATTTTTAACATGTCATGTAAACTTATAATGCCAACAGCTCAAATTCGAAAAAATGAAAAATATATAGGGAAATTTTTATGGAGCGTTTTGATCATAAGAGATTTTTTAGAAGACTTTAATTCAGGTTATATAAATATCTCAAAAGAGGATATTGAAAAGTATAATATAAAAACCTGCAACCCTAAAGATGAATTTGCGAGGGTTTTATGGATGAAAGATAAATATCCTGAATATATAAAAATATTATATGAGGAAGCTTCGATCTTTAAATTAATGCCATTGAAAATAAAATTATTGTGGTATCCGATATATCCATTCATGATTCGTGAACTAATGAGAATTAACATTTACGATTATAATTTCGGAATAAAATTGAAGAAAAATATTTTGAAAGAAGTTAAAATATATCTCTATTCTTTTTCCTTAAGCTGCAAATTTTTAATGAAAGTATTATAATTATTTGAAATCAGGGATAAAGTTGACATTTTTCCCAGGCCATCTTACTGAAAAACAAATGTTTACCATTGTTCACTTTTTAATTGACTTTAAATAACTAAAATAATACGTTTGTCAACAATAAAACCACATAATTTAAAAAAACGAATCAAAAAACAAATTAAATGGAGGTTTTATGGTAATCCGGTACTTACTTGCTTTTTTACTCGCTTTTGTTCTAATCTTTCCGGCTAATCCACAGGAAGTTAAAAAAACAGGCGGCTTTGCCAGGATACTCGGAATGGGAAATAATCCTTACATAATCGATCCCTTTTTTATGACTGTTAATCCTGCATGGGGAGCGTACTATGATGATTTTCTGTTTGGCGATTTAGGCAGCGGAGCCGGACCGGCAGATTTTGGACCAGGCGGGACAGGCCAATTTATTGCCGCTAACTTCAGTCTGGGCAGTAATTTTACTCTCGGGGCTTTTCTAACAAGAAATGACTTTAGTGCTTTTTCTATTGCAGCGATGGATCCTTTAATACAGGTTCCTGGTGCTAATCTTAGTGTAGTTAGTAGATTAAACGGACTTGGAAATGCATTAAATGCTGTTCCGTTGAATAATAATGTTGAATTATTCAGTACATTACAAATGGGCAGAATGGCACTGGGATTGGGTGTTGCCTATGCATCTACAACTACAGAGCAAAATGCTGCCGGAACAGAAGCACAAGGCGGAGGAACCCAGGAAGCTTCGGCAAGCCAGATAGGATTTAACGGCGGTATACTTATTAATTTTACGAACACCCTTAGGTTAGATGCAGGTGTTTCTTTAATATTGCCAAGTGCTACTTTCACACCCGTGGACGGACCTGAATCAAGTGTAAGTGAGACCATTCTTTTAATAAATGCAAGACTATTCTCTAAATTCTCTTCAAAAGTAACATTAGTTCCGACATTTTCGTTTATTACCGGATCCGGAACTCAGGATGAAGGATTTGTTGTTGGAGATTCAACTCAATCAACGGATCTTCCTTCAGTAACAGCATTTAATGTAGGTTTGGGCATAAACTATAATGTTGGAGATTTCCTGCTGGCAGGCGGTTTATCGCTTGCTGATGCCAGCTTAACAAATCCATCTTCTCCGGGTGTTCCTGAATTAAGCAATTCATTTTTTGTATTTCCTATATGGAATCTCGGACTTGAATGGAACATGATCGACTGGTTTGTTGCACGCCTCGGATATATTGCTACAACCATTAAGCAGACAAGCGAATCACCTGCTGTTCAAACACCTGCTACGGGAGATGTAAATGAATTTATTCAAACTTTATTTGCCGGCCCGAATGGTGCAACCGTAGGTGTAGGATTCAGATTGGGAGATTTCTCGTTAGATGCTACGGTTAACGAAGGTGTATTAAGACAAGGTTTGAACAACATAGGCGGAGGCGGTCCGACATTTGCTTATTTATCAGTCAGTTATGCCCTGCCGTAAGATTATTGAACTTTAAAATAAAAAGGTATCCCGGATTAAGGATACCTTTTTTTATTTTAAATAACTTAAATGATGTAATATTAATCTAAAGCAGTCAAATACCTGTCTGCTTCCCTGTGTGCAGGTGAAGTTGTAAATTCCTTTTTAATAGCTGTAAGAAGCTCTTTTGCTTCAGAATTATCTCCGGCATTAATATAATTGATAGCCGCACTAAGCATGTATTCCGGATTTAGAATATTTTGTTCGGAAACTTTTGATGCGTTCCTATAAAGTTCTGCAGCTTTTTTATAATCTTTTTTTACTGCATAATATGAAGCTTCTCCGGCAAGAGAGGTTGCTTTAAATAACTCATTACTTCCGTTGTAGTCTTCATAATATTTCAGAGCATCGTCTAACTTCCCGAGCATGCTGTAAGAATTAGCAAGGTATATTTTTGCCGTTTCTCCGTTTTCGCTGCTTCCATACTCTTCAACTATTTTTTTCAAACCAATATAAACACCCTGTCTTCCTTCAATTGCTTCGAGATAAGATCCATTATCAAATGCAGGCAATACTTTAGATAAGGCAAATCCGGCGTCTTCATTATCCTCTTTTTTCTGCTGAAGATAAAAATATACAAGAGCAATTACAGCTACAGCTGCGGCAGCATAAATTAATATTCTTTTCCTGTTTTCTTCAAAATACCCGTAGGCTTTATAATAAGTCGAAACAAGCTTATCTTCTTTTATTTCGCGTCTGGATAATTTTTTCTTTTTTGTTAACATTTATAATCCTTTTTTGAATAATTCTATTTCAAACAATAAATTTAACAATGTTAAATATTAAATGCCAAAATAATCACACCATTGAATCAATTTTTATTTTTTTCAATCTTTTCAAATAGAGTTAAAAAAATATTTCTAAAAAAGATAGTAACTTTATCTAAATTTTCTTAAGTTAATTTCAGATTATTTCAATTCCCCTTCTTTCATTTCTTATAAAATTTGGTAAACAATTCTTAGTTCTGTTAAATCTTTTTTCAATTCATTGAAAGGTTTTAACATATGGATGTCATAGAAAAAATAAAGAATTTTGAAGAAATTATTAAGGAAAATTATCTTTACCTGGCAGCAACATTCCGTGTGCTGGAAAAAAATGGAATCCTGGATGATGCTCAAATCCGGATGGAACTAGAAAATTTAAGGAGAAAAATAAATAATTTAACTTCAAAGGTAAAAAAATGAATCTTATGAAGTTATTCAAAATTAATTTTAGTAGAAAATATCCTGCCTGTTTTAGCTGATCCTTTTTCAAAAAAACAGAAAATGGTTACATCATGAATAACAAGCCGCTCAATTTTGTTTATTCCGATCAAAGCGAACCCCACAGAAGCAGAACTAAAGAAATTCTCCTTAAGCACCCCGAAGTGAGATCATTAATCGGAAGAAATTCCCGAAGTTTCCTGGTTATAGTGGTTGTTATTGCTGTCCAGTTCTCAGTCGCATTTCTGATCTCCGATACCCGCTGGTGGATAGCAATGACAGCAGCCTATATAATCGGTGCATTTGCGAATCATTCAATGTATGTTATGATACATGAAGCAACCCACAATCTGATTTTCAAAAACCGCACTGCTAATTTCTGGAGCGGAATAGCTGCCGATCTGGTAAATGTTGCCCCGGGTGCAATCTCATTCAGGACTTACCATTTAAAGCATCATTCATTTCAGGGTGTTTATGATCTTGATGCTGATCTTCCGAGCAGGTGGGAGGCAAAATTAATCGGGAATAGAGCAATCGGAAAAGCTCTATGGCTTCTATTTTTCCCGGTATTTCAGGCTTTCAGGCCATTAAGGCTGAAGGAAATTAAATTCGCTAGCAAATGGACATTCATAAACTGGTTCTTTGTTTTTCTCGCGGACGCATTGGTTATAATTTTCCTTGGATGGACTTCCTTTCTTTACCTCGTATTTTCATTTTTCTTCTCAATCGGCCTGCATCCGTTAGGGGCCAGATGGATTCAGGAACATTATCTAGCCAATCCTCCTCAGGAAACTCACAGTTATTACGGCAAATTAAATATTCCTGCATTCAATGTCGGTTATCATAATGAACATCATGATCTCCCTTCCGTTCCGTGGAATAATCTGCCCAAGCTAAAATCAAATGCGCCTGAGTTTTATGATAATTTATTTTATTATAATTCGTGGGTTAAGCTGTTTTTCAAATTTATTTTTGATCATAAATTTTCTTTGTTCAGCAGAATGATAAGATCGAACAGGGGAGGGGTTGCAGTATTAAATGATTAATATTAAGATCTCGTCTTAAAAATGAATGGGAAATCATTTGATATTCGAAAAACAGTTGGATTATTTTCATGAATAATTTTAATTTCGGGGGATTGTTTCATACCAAACATGTTAATCTTCGCAAATTACATTTCTTTTAAATTAAAGCTGAATGAGCATCTAGATCCGCTCATGAAAAGTTTAGTTTATTTTTACTTTTCCGGTTTATATTAATTAGATTTACACTCAGGTTTTAAGTGTTTAAAAAAATAAAAATTATTTTTTTCCCGCTCTCAGTAGATTTAATATTATTCCTGATTAGCTGTCTCTCCTTTTATTTTATTATTCAAAAAGCGGGGCTTCCGTTTTCCATTTCGGAAAAAGAAAATTCCCTTATTGTTTCCAGTCTTTCTTTGAATAACCAACTTTTTAATAACCGTATAGTAAAAGGAGATTTAATTTTATCTATTAATGAATTGAGGCTTAATGGAAGAGAAGAAGCGGAATTATTATTGGATGGGAAAAAAATCGGTGAACAGGTTGAATTAAAATTATCGCATAACGGAAGAATTTTTTATGAAAAAATTACATTAATAAAATATTATAAAAACTTTGATATAATATTTTATGCTGTAACAGGTCTGCTGTTTTTTATTATCGGCATTTTCGTTCTTTATAAATGTTCAGAAAAGAAAAGCGCAAGAATTTTTCACTGGGCAAGCATTTGTACCGCTATGGTAATCATGATGACTCCCGGTAATTACTCCATAGATTTTTACGGGATGGCTTATATAATAAAATTTTTATTCATCTTAGGTTATTGTCTAGTACCTTCAATATTCATTCATTTTACATATGTTTTTCCTAATGATGAGCAAAGAAAATATAAAGAAATTTTTCTCTCCTACGGCATTTCTTTTATATTTGCCGCCGGTCTAAGCATTGTATTCATTCTTGCTGTTAGAAGCAGCGGCAGTTATTGGATAAATAGCTATATCGGCTACTTTAATATCTTCAGAATTTTTATCATCGCCTGTATCCTATTCGCTATTTTTAATTTTATAAGAACATACAGGAAAACGGAGATTGAAGTTGAAAAGAAAAAGTTGAAATGGATTCTTTATGGTTTTGTTGTTGGACCAGGGAGTTATGTCGTTTTCTGGGTTTTACCGCATTTGTTTTTTGGGCAAGGGCTTTTGCCTGAGGCGCTGGTAATTATTCTTTTCACGGCCGTTCCGATTACCTTTACAATTGCCATAGTTAAATATCATTTGATGAACATCGATCTAATCATCAATAGAAGCGTTGTGTATGCGCTCGTGATTGCATCATTAATTGTCATTTATGCCGTATGCCTGGTTTTTATTACAAATCTTCTCAATCTGCCTTTCTCAGATAAATATTCATCTGTGACAGCAGGTGTAATTGTTGCACTTTTATTTCAGCCTGTAAGGATTCAGGTGCAAAAATTCGTCGATAAAAAATTTTTCAGGGTTCAATATGATTTCCGCCGGGCGATAAATCAGTTCTTTGAAGAAATAAAGGAAATAAATACAATCCAAACCTTAGCCGAAAAAATTATCGAAAGAACGGAAAAATTAATCCCTGTAAAAAAAATCGGATTTTTTCTCCTGACTCCGGATAATAGGATTAAACTTATTGCACACAAAAATTTTGATCTGCTTATCAGAAGGAGCATAAGGTTTGAAGCCGAAAAATTAAAAACAAATTTGTCCTTGCCTGTTGCTGTTAAAAGCAAAATTGAGTCGGGTATTATGATTGAACTGGCCGATGAGAAGGTATTCGGCAGATGGGGAATGTGTTTGGTTTTTCCTGTGAAATCAATTCAGGGCGAGATTTATGCATTCGTTGTGCTCGGCGAGAAAAAATCGGACAGGAAATTTACAGCTGAAGATGTTGATCTGTTAAATACTGTTGCCTCAAGAGCGGCAGCTACTTTTGAAAGAATAAAACTGCAGGAAGAATTAATCAGAGAACACCTTGAATCCGAGAGATTGGATGCATTGAATAAGCTTAAATCTTTTTTTGTTTCCAGGGTTTCGCACGATTTTAAGACTCCTTTAACCTCAATTAAAATATTCTCGGAACTATTAAGAGATAATAAAGATCTTTCCGAGCAAATAAGAAAAGAATATTTGGAGATTATCGAAGGAGAAAGCGATAAACTTACATTGTTAATTAATAATGTGCTCGATTTCTCAAAAATTGAAAAGGGGGCCAGTGAATATTGCTTTGAAAAAACCAGGTTAAACGGAATTGTCGAAGATGTTTTGAGATCGGTCAATTATCAGATTAAAATGCAGAAGTGTGAAACTGAAGTTCAATTATATAAAAATGAATCTTATATTTATGCCGATAAAATTGCTGTTGGGGAAGCAATAACTAATTTAATCACCAATGCCATTAAATATTCCGGTGAAAGCAAAAAAATAAAAATATCGACTATAAAAAAAGATGATTATATGAGCATAATTGTTGAAGACAACGGGATCGGGATTTCGGAAAAAGAGCTGAAAGATTTATTCCAGCCGTTTTTCAGATCAAAGAACAGCAATGCAAAAAAAGTAAAAGGAACAGGTCTGGGCCTAACAATAGTAAAGCATATAATGGACGCGCATAAAGGTTCTATAGAAGTAAAAAGCGAATTAAATAAAGGAAGCTGCTTTACTTTAAATTTTCCTTTAATCCTTAAAAATGAAGATATTAATAGTTGAAGATGATCCGGGAATTTTACTGGGACTGCAGGAACTGCTGAAGAGCGAGTTCTATGATATTTCTATAAGTTCTAATGGAAAAGAGGGATACAGCAAGGCTTTAACTGAAAATCCGGATTTGATATTGTTGGATGTTAATCTTCCCGAATTAAACGGATTTGATGTTTGCAGAAAGCTCCGGGTGAAAAATTTCAGTAATCCAATAATAATGCTTACATCGCGATCGGAACAGTTGGATAAAGTGCTTGGATTAGAAATCGGAGCGGATGATTATGTAGTAAAACCTTTTGATACCAGGGAAATACTTGCAAGAATTCGTTCTCAATTGAGAAGAAAAGAAAAAGAGTATGAAACGGGGCAGGATAAAGAAATATACAGGAAAAAATTACTATCAATAATGTTTACGGATATAAAAGATTATTCAAAGAAAATGAATTTGAATGAGAAACTTGCTATTGAAGCATTAAGAGAACACAATAGGATTATGAAAAATGCTATTTCGGAATTTAATGGAAATGTTGTAGAAATAATCGGCGATTCTTTTTTGGCTTCATTTGAAAGTGCATCTGATGCAGCTGAATGTGCGGTTGAGATGCAAAAAAGATTTGAAATTTATAATTCTAATAAATCATCTGATGATAAAATTGAAATTAGGATCAGCATCCATCTCGGGGATGTAGTACAATTTGAAGGTAGACTGAAAGGAGACACAATTAATATTGCAGCAAGAATTCAGGAAGTAACTATTGCCGGAACAATTTACATCTCCCAGAGTGTTTACAGCACAATAAAAAGCAAAACCAACTTTTTATTCAAGGAACTGGGTAATTATTCATTTAAGAATATCAGGGAGCCTGTTAATCTTTATCAGATTTTATGTTAAAAAATAATCTTCCAATTAAGGATAAATTGTTCACTAATTGGCGGGGATATAAATGAAAAAAATATTAATAATTGAAGACGATCCTGCAGTAGCTGAAGGATTAAAAGCTGCAATAATGCAGGAGCATTATGAAGTGATCTTAGAATCAACCGGAGAAAGAGGATTTAAAAAAGCTAAAGAAGAAATGATTGATTTAATAATCCTTGACTTGATCTTGCCCGATAGAGATGGAATTGATATTTGCCGTTCTTTAAGAAAGGATGGTGTCAATATTCCTGTTCTTATGTTAACGGGAAAAAAAGAGGAGATTGATAAAGTTGTCGGCTTGGAAATCGGTGCAGATGACTATATGACTAAACCATTCAGCATAAAAGAATTAATTGCCAGGATTCATGCACTTTTAAGGAGAAGCAGTTCAATAATAAAAGAAATTGAAGAGTATTCATTTGGTGATATTTATTTAAATTTTAAGAAACATGAAGCTTATAAGAATGGCAGTGTTATTCAATTATCTGCAATGGAGTTTAAACTTCTAAAATATTTCGCACAGCATGTAGGAGAAGCTATATCTCGGGACCAGCTTCTGGATGATGTTTGGGGATATGAACAATTCCCGACAACAAGAACGGTAGACAACTATATACTATTACTCAGAAAAAAAATTGAAAACGATCCTTCCAATCCAAAGTATATTATTACATTACATAAAGCCGGATATAAGTTTGTTAAGTAAATTTCCGGAATAAGATTCAAAAAAGCTTCCTAATATAAGATCCTGTCTGTTCAAAATATTTTTTCAGCCAATAGCAAACAATTACATCTCTTTTACAATTCTTTGACAAAAGCCTCTCAAGATACCTCTAAATTTTTCTTGAATTTTTCAGTGAATAAAATGAATTATTTAACGGGAAAAGTAGTTATTGTGACCGGCTGTACCGGAGGTGTAGGCAAAGCAGTCTCAGGTTTACTTGCTGCTCAGGGGGCAATAATAGCGGGGATAAGCAGAAGAAGGGATTACCTGTTTGAAGAGGAAATAAAAAACATAAGCAGTGAAAGTACTTTTTTCAATGGAGATATGAGTTTTTATGGTTCATGCGAAAGAATATTCCGAAAGATCCAGGAAAGATATCAAAGCATAGATATATTAATTAATTGTGCCGGCTCAATCATCCCCGGGCAATTTGAGAAATTAAATTACGAAGAGATAGATTCAATAATAAAAAATAATTTATACAGCGTAGTTTATCCTATAAGGGCCGTTCTCCCGTATATGTCCCGGCAGCATAATGGAAGGATAATTGTTATCGGCTCGCTCGGCGGAATAATCCCGATGCCTTATGAAGCGGTTTATTCTTCGGTC
>JBLNGL010000553.1:0-4830 GCA_050264735.1 Ignavibacteria bacterium
GAAACTGAAATTGTTGAGTATGATGATTGGATGATTGCGAGGAATAGAAAAAAGGACGCAATTGAAGAAGCTATTGCCTTCCAAATAGATTTTAAGAATTGGGAAAAGAAATTAACAAGAACAGAAAAAAATATTCTGCAACTGCTTCTAGCCGGTTATAATGCACTAAAGCTCTCTGAGCTTCTTAAGCTGAGTTATATTACAGTAAAGGAGAATATAAAAAGAATTCAGCAGGCATATCAAAAATATTTTTGTTGCGAAGTATTGGCAACTCCTTAATCGCATTTGCGATTAAGGTTTTTTACATTAAAAATTATTTTTTGTACTGAACTGAAGATATGCAGAGGGTAGCATTACGGAATTCAATTAATAGATGATGAAAGAGTGAAAAAACTGCTAAATCCATAGGCACCATTTGGTGCCTATTTTATTTGGCAAATGGTCGCGCACCATTGCACAATTTTTCTTAAAATAAAAAAGGGGGACTCCCATGAAGTTTTTATTTTCTTTTGTTGGTTATAGCTGTGCGTCGGTGCGAAACGATTCGCAACCAATTTAGGCCCACTTGACTATATTTTGTTTTTTATTTATTATAAATCAGATATTTTAGTCTGAATATCTGCACGACCTTTAAGTTTATCCCCATATTGTTGAATTAGTGTCTGAAATAAAATAGAGAGAATTAAAATCTATAATCGACACAAATGGGATTGCTCTATCAAAGAAACATGGGTGTTAAGTTGAAAAGTTAAGAAGGATAAATTTTATGGGAAAGAGAAAAATTCCACTTAATAATATTACTTTACGATTTAAATCAGATAAACTGGAAACACATTATAAGAAGATTTCCGCCGGAGCTTCTTTACGTTTAGTTCGGATCTCTATTATTCTTGGTCTGATACTGGTACCGGCTTTTGGAATTTTAGATATATGGATGGTTTCTGAAAGACTTTGGACAATATGGGGAATAAGAATGGCTTTAGTTATATTCTTATTACTTATGTATTTCTTCTCCTTTCAATCAATTTTTAGAAAAAATTTGCAAATATTTTTAAGCCTGATGACTGCTGTGTTAGGTGCTGGTATAATAAGTATGGTTTTAATATCTGAATCCCACGGAGGATATTTTTATTATGCAGGATTAATGCTGGTAATTCAATTTGCGCATGGTCTAATCAGACTAAGATTTGTTTTCGCTACTATTGCAACAGCGCTAATTGCTCTTACTTATTTATTAATTGCCTGGGGGATAAAAAATACACCAGGGGAATTAATAATCAATAATTCATTTTTTCTTTTCTCTACATTAATTATTGGAATGGTTATTAACTACTCTCTTGAATATTATATACGGAGTAATTTCTGGCAGAGAATTATTCTAACCAGACAGAAAAAACTTCTTAGGTCAGAACATCAAAGAAAAACCTTAGAATTATTGAAAGTACAAAAACTCCAGTTAGCACTTCTTCCTAAAGAAATTCCCTTACATCCTTCTATTGAACTGGCGGTTTCAACCAAAAATGCTGTAGAAGTTGGCGGCGATTATTACGATTTCAATGTTAATGAGGGAAAAAAATTATCTTTTGCTATAGGGGATGCTACAGGTCATGGTGCCGAAGCAGGAGCCCTAGTTACTGCTACTAAGATTCTTTTTTCCTGTTGGGGTGAAGATGAAGATATTTTAAAATTTATTAATAATGCCTCAAGTGCAATAAAAAAATTAGGAATGCCTCATCTGTTTATGGCATTGGTCGCCGGAAGAATTATGGATAATAATCTTGAGTTAGCAGGAGGAGGACTTCCACCTGCGTTAATTTATCGGAAGGAGTCAAGAACTATAGAAGGAATTTCATTAAAAGGTTTTCCGTTGGGTTGTGTATTAAATCATTCCTATAAAAAAATTTCGATAAATCTTAAAAATGGGGATATATTATTATTTATGACTGATGGTTTCCCTGAACTATTTAACTCAAAAAAAGAAATGTATGGTTTGGAAAAAATTAAAAAGTCATTCAGTGATGTTGTTAACGAACATCCTTCTCATATCGTCGATCATCTTAATGGTGAGGTTGATAATTGGCGTAACAACTTTCCACTTCAGGATGATATAACTTTTCTGGTTTTTAAAGCAAAAGATAATCTCATAATTAAATAATATTTGTTCCGGTTAAAATTTTATTTGGACTGCGTTAAGCACAAAGTCAATTTGCCGCACAAGCTCGAATGCCCAGCAAAGAAATGAATAGTCTGTGATACAGAAACGAATAATCGTTATTCAATATGCGGGATTCGATAATTCCAAACTTTTTTAGAAGAACTTATTTTATGATAAACATGCAAGAAGATTTTTTACAAAAAAGTTTTTTAAATAAGTCACGATTCCTACAGACATCTAAAAAATAAAATATAAAGGAGGAATCAAATGATATCATTACCATCCTTTTTAACATTTGTACATTTGGTTGGTCTATCACTTGGTGTCGGTGCTGCAACCGTAAAACTGGTATTATTATTTAAATCCAAATCCAATTCCGATTTCCTGCCTGTTTTTATAAAGGCATCAAAGCCAATCACACAACTGATAATAACCGGACTAATCCTTTTGACTCTTTCAGGTATTGGCTGGCTATTGATGGGCTATCCTTTTACAACTCTGCTTATCATTAAGCTCGTTTTTGTAGCTGCAATCTGGATAATAGGTCCGGTAATCGATAATATAATTGAACCGAAGTTTATCAAGTATGTACCAACGACAAATCAACAAGTTACTCCTGAGTTTATAAAGATTCTAAATAAATATATTATGCTCGAAGTAATGGCAACTGGATTATTTTATATTATTATTATAATATGGGAATTAGTCTGAATATTAGACAAAATTAAAATATTATTTCATCATTATATATTTCAAAAAAGTTGCCTAACCCGTTCTACAAGCCGACCGTCTCTTCAATGCAGTCGTTTTTGGTTTTCAAGTTAAGGTTACAAAGTAAAGTTGCTGTTTTAGTTTGTACTAATTAATAATTGTTGGCATTGGTAATTTAAGCTCCATTGCTGATTTGGGCGACGGATTAAAAACAATGTCGTTATACCGCACAAGCTATAGAGTGGAAAAGGAGGAAGAAAATCGTGAAACAAAAGCGTATAATTGTAACCCAATATGGTGGGCCGGATGTGATTAGTGTGATTGAAGAAGAGTGTCCGGAGCCGAAAAACGGAGGCGGAACAATTCCAGATATATAATTATTATCAAAAGAATGCTTAGTAAAACTTAGCATCAAAAAAATTTTCAGAGATTATTTTCTCACACCGCGCGCCTTCTCTGCTTTTCCATTATAAACAAAAAAATTAGTTAAATCATGTGTTTGAAGGAGGGGAAGTGTAGTATGGACTTAAAGTTATTAAATTTCCATTTTTATTGTTTTTTATAAATCATTGAAGTATTTTTTAAGGTAATTATTTTACTCCCCAATTTACTTTTTTACAGGCAGGGATAATGCTTTCATGAGGGATAAAGGCATTGCCAATGATTTGATTCCAACGAACCTAAGTTTTATCTACTGATAGACACAATTATAATATGTCTATATATACCTATTTTAAGTCTAAATGTAGACACTTGTAAATTAAATTCGAACAACTTAATAATAATGTTATACAGCAAAAACCATAATGAACTTGGACAATCGTTTCGGCACAACTTATTTCTCATTCGTTGTAAAGGAGGAATGTCATGAACAGGGATCCTTGTATGCTTATCACGATTGCGACGGCAATGCTATTCGTATTCTTCACGATAATAGCGGTGCCGTTATTCGCCCAAGCGCCGGCGAATCTGCCCGGTACCATTGCTTATTTTCGCGTGGTCGAGGCAACACAAAGCGAGCCAGGTACTTCGGAGTTGCATCTCGTCAATCCCGATGGCAGCAATGATCGTATAATTTACAGCACACCGCGCGGTCTGACTACGATTTATCCCGATCCGGGATGGCGTCCGGATGGCAGTGAGATTGCTTTTATCAGCGCCCAGGAATTTGCATGCTCGCCTTACAACTCGGATATTTTTAGCATCCGGCCGGACGGTTCCGGACTGCGACGCATTACCAATGCTCCCAAGTGTGAAGAATTGGCCCAACTACCCAAAGGATCTGTCACCGTTACCGTAGAGAATCTGATCGCGGATGCTTCGATCTTTTTTGTCTATGTCGAAGGCGCTATGAATTTAAAACAAATAGTAGTTTCGCCCGGCGCCAGCGCAACCTTCGCCGTCGACAGTGTCGCTGACCTTGGTCGGCTGCAATTCATTTACGTCAAAAGCGGTTCAGGTACCTGGTTAAATCCGTCAGCATTCGCCGACGTTGTACCCGGGCAAACTGTTGAGGCAGCCAATTTGTTGCAAATCACAAGTGGTTTCGGTCCCTTCGAATTTAGAATTGGCAATTTTACTTGGAAAAGCGATGGCAGCGAAATTGCCTATTTGGTCGAGGCTGGATTCAATCAATTTTTGCCAGCATATCCTGCCAATGGGCAGCTCGGTCAAGATTTATTTACGGGCAACACCACGTTGGTGAATGGCAACCTCGCTTGGTCGCCGGTGAGTGATGAGTTTCTCTACTACAGCATTCTTTCTTATCCTAAGGGGATTTATCGCGGTGTAAAAGGAAGTGACGTTATCACTCATCCCTTGGTGCTGGAAACAGATTATGTCTCTGATCTAACTTGGATTCCCGACGGCTCCGGCTTCCTCTATTCCACACAAAATTTCGGTTTCTTCTCGAATCAAATCGTTAAATATGATTTTAGCAGCAACCAGGACACCGTTCTTGCTGA
>JBLNGL010000554.1:0-7624 GCA_050264735.1 Ignavibacteria bacterium
GTCATGTGGGCAGTAAAGCCG
Source organism: Ignavibacteria bacterium (assembly GCA_050264735.1). GTDB lineage: Bacteria > Bacteroidota > Ignavibacteria > Ignavibacteriales > Ignavibacteriaceae > DATKLQ01. Next base: position 22 of record JBLNGL010000554.1, read on the forward strand.
CCAAAGAAGTTTGGAACGCTCTTGGAATCCCCGACAGGTTCGGTTACAGCATTGTTAGCGGCCATACGCACTGCCAGGTTCCAGGCAGTCAAATACCGGAAATTGAAGCTTTTGTGGAAAAGTTCCTTCTTGGGAATACTACAGCGAATACGAACATTGCTACCACTCCGTATAGTACCAATCTTTCCAACTGGATTACTTGGACCAATCCTGTACTTTCTAACGATACATCGTTTTTTGGAAGGGCATCTTTAATTTATCCTTCCAACTTGCAGTCAGGGCTGGATACGACAAATCTTACATTTAGTTGGAATAAAGTACAAGATGCCGAAAAGTATTTTTTCCAATTATCAACAAATGCAATATTTACAAATATTGTTGAAAGTGATTCAACAACAGACACAGTTGTAACTGTCAGCGATTTGCCGGGAGGAAAAAGGTTCTATTGGCGTATCCAGGCAAAAAGTGCTGATAGCTTCGGACCATTTAGCGACGTACGGAATTTCACCACATTTGTACCTTTACCGGCTGCACCGGAATTAGCTGATGCTGCTCCATATCAAGACCGGATAGACTATTATACATTTACGTGGAAGAAAGTAAATTATGCCGATCAATATTTTATCCAGCTTTCTCACGTCGAAACCTTTGCTTCTATTTTCAAGTCGGATTCCACAACATCGGATACGTTTAAAACAATTTCAGGATTTTCGGAAGGACGAAAGGAGTACTGGCGGGTTAAAGCTGCCAATGTTGCAGGCTCAAGTACATGGAGTGATTCATCGGTTATTATAAAACTCAAAGCTCCTACAAATCTTGTTCTGCAAAAAAGCGCATCAAATGAAATTACTCTTACCTGGTCTGATCACTCTTCGAGGGAAGACGGATATATTATTGAACGCAAGCAGAGTTCCGAAACATCTTTTGCAGTGCTTGATACTTCCGCAGGCGGGAATCAATATGTAGATCTGAATATTGAACAAGCTGAAACTTATACTTACAGAGTAAAAGCATACAGCAGTATTTCAGAGTCAGACTACAGCAATGAGGCTTCTTTGCTGACAGATGTTAAACAGGAACGTGCAATGCCGACAGAGTACTCAATAAGTCAGAACTATCCAAACCCGTTCAACCCGACTACAAAAATAAAATTTGCTTTGCCGCAAACGGCACTGACAAAAATAATTATTTACGATCTACTTGGCAGAGAAGTACGGACAATAATAAATAAGGAGCTGGAAGCCGGTTATCATGAAATTAATATTGATGCAGACAATTTTCCAAGCGGAGTCTATTTCTACAGAATTCAATCCGGAAATTTCATTAATACTAAAAAAATGATTTTAATGAGATAAGGAAAATCTTCCGGTTAGTTATACAAAAAAGTGTAAAATTATATACTGGAGGTAAGGAGAAGAAAGTTGACTAACCGGGGGGAAATACATATTAAAAACAAAAATTTGTATGATCGTTTTAATGGGAAAAAATATCAAGGCACCTGTTCATAATTCGCTAAACGGAACGAGTATGAATTAAGCCTTTCGGAAGGTTAAGGAAATAGAGTTGACTAAGATTAAAAACTTAATTGCTGAATTACTAAACAAACTTGAAATAAAAGCCTATAATTGTTAATCCAATATCCGTAAAGACTATTGCTGCATTTCTTATGAGCAGATTTCCCCATTTTCATCAGTGCTGTCCAAAATAAATTCGAAAGAGAATATAAGTTTGATAATAAGCTGTTTTGTACAGATTCTAACCTGCCTGCAAGACAGGTCTGAATCCAAAACAATCCCTAAGTCTGAGTCAGTAATATTCTGTCCATCCCATAAAGCGGAATTAGCTTACCAGTTATGCAATAAGGTAATAAGGTTATTGTATCGGTAGTTATACTGGGTTACTAAGGATAAATGATTTAATAAGGTTTCCTTTTTTGTTCTGCAATTATTCTGGATTACTTTCAATAAAAAATCTTCCTTAAAACCTTATCATTTGTCCTAACCATAGTAGTACAAATCTCAACCTTACCATTTACCTATTCTTCAGAATGAATATTTTGGACAGATATGATTTTCATTTATTTTTACTTCATTAAAAATTTATGGTAAATAAATGAGCTTTAATTGGATTAAAGCGATTGATTACACCGATATCATCTATGAAAAGATGGATGGTATTGCTAAAATTACAATTAACAGACCCGAAGTACGCAATGCTTTTCGCCCGGAAACTGTGAATGAAATGTATGATGCATTTTCAGATGCAAGAAAAGATCATTCAATCGGTGTAGTTTTATTGACCGGCAAAGGTCCTGCAAAAGATGGTAAGTATGCTTTCTGCTCGGGCGGAGATCAAAGGATTAGGGGTAATAAAGGATATAAATCGAAAGACGGAAATGAGAGTTTAAATGTTCTCGATCTGCAGAAATTAATACGCAGTATTCCAAAACCTGTAATTGCACTTGTTGCCGGATATGCAATAGGCGGAGGGCATGTCCTTCATGTTGTCTGTGATCTCACTATTGCAGCAGATAATGCAAAATTCGGACAGACCGGTCCAAGAGTCGGCAGCTTTGACGGCGGTCTTGGTGCCAGCTATCTTGCAAGAATCGTAGGACAAAAAAAAGCTCGTGAAATCTGGTACTTATGCAGACAATATAATGCACAAGAAGCATTGGAAATGGGGCTTGTTAATAAAGTAGTTCCGGTAGAAAAGCTTGAAGAAGAAGGAGTGGAATGGGCAAAGCAAATCCTTCAGCATAGCCCTATGGCAATACGTGTACTTAAATCTGCATTTAATGCCGAACTTGATGGACAAGCAGGAATCCAGGAGCTTGCAGGGAATGCAACGTTGCTTTATTATATGACCGAAGAAGCGCAGGAAGGAAAGAAAGCATATCTTGAGAAACGTAAACCGGATTTTAAGAAATTCCCGAAACTACCATGATGTTGAAAGCAATAGAACACGGATGAAACGGATTCGACTGATTATCACGGATTTAATCCGTCTAATCTGCAATATCCGTGTTCTATTTCTTAAAAATTTTTTTTACTATTAACATGAATTCAAAATTTCAAAACTGGATTTTAGCGAGCCGGCCGAAAACATTGCTTGCATCAATAGTTCCGGTAATGGTAGGATCGGCTGTTGCATTTAATGAAGGGAAATTAATTCCGTTATATTCATTAATCGCTATTATATGTTCTGTACTGCTTCAGATTGGTGCAAACTTTACAAATGATCTTTATGATCATCTGAAGGGTGCAGACACTAACAAAAGAAAAGGACCTAAAAGAGTTCTTGCATCGGGGATCATTTCAGTGAACGAGATGAGAAAAGGCATTCTCATAGTATTCGCTGCTGCATTCATTTTCGGATTAATCCTTGTCTATTTTGAAGGACCTGTAATTTTAGCCATTGGCATAATTTCCATTCTTGCCGGCCTGGCTTATACTGCTGGCCCTTATCCTCTTGCTTATAGGGGATTGGGCGATATTTTTGTTTTTATGTTTTTTGGAATTATAGGTACTGTTGGGACATATTATTTACATACCAATAATCTTTCTTTAGTTTCATTTATTGCTTCAATCCCGGTTGGATCTCTTATCACTAATATTCTTGTTGTAAATAATTACCGGGATTTCGAGGAGGATAAGGCAGCCGGCAAATTCACTCTTGCGGTGAAACTTGGAAAAACTTTTACACGCTACCAGTTTTTATTTCTACTGGTTCTTTCGTTCTTTATTCCTGCAGTGCTCTTTTTATTTTTAAACTTTTCTTTCCTCATATTTCTTCCGTACCTGACTCTTCCTGCCGCTTTCAAAATTATAATGATGCTGTATAAACTTGAAGGCACGCAACTGAACGCAACTCTGGAACTGACCGCAAAACTATCGGCACTATACGGCCTGCTCTTTTCAGCAGGTATAATATTATGAATGTAATTGAACTCATTTATGCCCCTTACTGCCTCAATTTAAAAAAACCTTTTTCTACCTCAAAAGGATCAATCACTGCGAGAAAAGGATTCATCTTAAATTTAAAGGCTTCAAACGGTTTAATCGGAGTAGGCGATGCCGCACCTTTTCCTGAATTCGGAAGTGAAACCTATATTCAGGCTGAAGATGCATTAAGCAGCCTAAATCTTGAGATAAAAATTGATCTTGCAAATGTTGAAAGCAGCATATCCGAAAATCTTTTGGAGTTCAATAATCTGCCTTGTCTAAGGCACGGACTTGAGCAGGCTCTGCTGAATTTAATTTCAAAAGAAAAAAATTTATCGATAGCTGAACTGATTAATAGAGAAACTAAAAATGAAATATGTATTAACGGGATAATTGATCTGCAGTCAAAAGAAGAATCGGTCCAATCCTGCTTAGAGCTGAAAGAAAAAGGATTCACAACTATAAAAATGAAAATAGGCAGAGATAATTTTGAAGAAGACTATGAAACAATTGATGCAGTCCGGAAAGCATGCGGGGATAAGATCAAAATCAGGTTAGATGTAAACGGCAAATGGAAATTAGGTGAAGCAAAAGAGAATCTGAAAAAATTAGAAAACCTAAATGCCGAATACGTAGAGCAGCCGGTGAGCTCATTAGAGTATTTTATTGAACTGAAGAAGTATTCTAATATTCCCATTGCCGCAGATGAAACTATCAGATCAGTTGAAGATGCATTAAATTTTATCTCTGAAAAAGCTGCCGATGTTTTTATTATTAAGCCGATGATGCTGGGCGGTTTAATTCCCTCTTTAAAAATAATTGAAGCTGCCGATAGGAGCGGAATTAAGACAGTTATATCTTCTTCTTTTGAATCGGCAATCGGGAGATCGATGGCAGTTCTTGCCGCATCTGCTGTAAAAAATGATACGGCACATGGAATAAATACTGCTGCTTATTTTGAGAAGGATCTTATTCCCGATCCATTTCCTGTAAATAATGGTAAAATCATTATTAAATAAAGAAGGATAAATGTTTTTTGCCCGGCTCTTGGAACATCCACCCACTTCTGCTGCTGTATTTACGGGGAATAAATTTTTCACTTATTCTGACCTGGTAAAAGAAATAAAATTCTCATTCAATAGCCTGAAATATCTTGATATCAGCCGGGGAGATCATGTCGGTATAATCAGCAATAATGAAATTCATTTTATCAGCCTTGTTTTTGCATTGTGGAATTGCGGAGCAGTGCCGGTTTTGCTGAATGCTAAGTTATCGAATAACGAAATTCATAATCAGGTTCTGTTCACCGGATGCAAATCTGTATTTATTCATCATAAGTTTATAAAAGAGCTTTCTTTTCCGGAAATCAAAACGGTTGAATTTCCATTTGCTGAAAAAATTGAGGCGGAAGAGAGTTTTTCTTTTAAAGAAAGTAAACCTGATGATACAGCGGTAATAATTTTTACATCCGGATCCTCCGGAAAACCAAAAGCAGTCGAACTGAGTTTTGAGAACCTGCTCCAAAGCGCAGTAATTGGAAATAAAGTTTTGAAACTGAATTCAATGGACAGGTTTCTTGCTTCACTTCCTTTTTATCATATAGGCGGTTTTTCAATTATTATCCGTGCGGTTTTGTTCGGATCATCGGTTATAATTCCCGAATCACTTTCAGCAGAGGAATTGATTAAATCTATTACTTTGTATAATCCCACTGCGGCTTCGCTGGTCTCAAATCAATTAAAGATATTTGTTGAAAAGAAAATTATTCCGCCAAAGGAGCTAAGATTAGTTTTGCTGGGGGGTGGTTTTTTTAATATGGAGCTGGTGCTGGAAGCAATGAACCAAGGATGGAAAATAGCTAAAGTTTATGGAACTACTGAAACATCGTCTTTTATTGCTTTTATGAACTATGAAGAATCCGGATTACGGCCCGGGGCTTCCGGAAAAGCAATAAATCCTAATAGAATTATGATCACAAAAGAGGGTGAAATTGGAATTATAAGTCCTGCGGTAATGAAAGGTTATTACAACAATAAAGAGGAAACTTCTTTAAAATTAAAAGACGGCATTTTTTATTGGGGAGATATCGGGTATATTGATCAAGATGGCTATCTATATATTGAAGCAAAGAGAAATGATTTAATTGTTTCAGGCGGGGAAAATATAAATCCGGCTGAAGTAGAAAAAGAAATTTCAGCTCACCCTAAAGTCAATGAAGCTGCAGTTGTCGGGATAGAAGACAAAGAATGGGGGCAAGCGGTATCAGCAGCAATTGTGGTGAGGCAGGAAGAGAATTTATCGGAAGACGAATTGAAAAATTTTTTGAAATATAGAATTGCTTCTTTTAAAATTCCCAAGAAAGTTGTTTTCCTAAATGAACTGCCGAAAACAGAATTGGGAAAAGTGCAGAAGGAGAAAGTCCGCGAATTTTTCAACAAATAAAATACGGCTGAAGCCGGCTTCAGCCGCTTCCGGTAATAAAAAACTAAACTACATAAAGAGCTTTATGTTGATTTGTTCTTTCACTTATTTTTGCTGCAATATATTTTGCGGCTTCTCCCACCCCGCTGAGCATAACCGATTTGAGCGACGGCATCCAAGGCATTCCGACAAAATATAAACCAGGATATTCTGCAACTCCGTTCTTTTGAATCGGGAAACCCCGTTTATCATGCACAGGAAGCTTAACTATACTGTAATCATAAGAATAGCCGCATGCCCAGATAATTGTCTTTATTCCTTCTTGTGTTAAATTAAGTTCTTCAATAATTGGCTGGTTATAACCGCTGCTTATCTGAGGAATTACTTCAGCAGGTGCATTTAAACCGCTTCCCTGGATAAATCCATCTATCATTTTCAATACATTTAATTCGAATTGATCCGCTTTGGTTAGATTCTCATATAAATCCGGAGCAATATAAATTTTATCAGTATCCGCACTTCGGAAATGGCCGAGAAGCGTTACTCCGTCAATTGAAAATTGATGCAGGTTCAAATTATGACCGCCCTTGCCCCCTGAAACATGCGGAGGGGCAAAATGTTCAATAGGAACAGGAAGCTTATCCGGAGTTATATTAAAGAAGCCGAGAGTATAAAGCCATTCTACTGTATCTTTACCGCGGTAACGCCTCGGTGCTCTTCCGGCGCTCCCCGTGCAGAGAAATACTTTTCTTCCGCTTTGATACAGTTCCTCTGCAATCTGGCAGCCGGATTGACCGGTGCCTACGATTAGAACAGCTCCGTCAGGCAGTGACTCAGGATTTTTATAGCTGCTGCTGTGCAGCTGAGTAATATCTGCCGAAATCTTTTGAGCTGATTCAGGAATTTTTGGAAATTGCTCAAAGCCGGTTGCCACTACTACATTTTTTGTTTCAAAAATAGCTTCTTCGGTAATTATTTTATAACCATTATGATCTACTGGTTCTATGGATCGTACATTCTGCCTGTACCTGACTGGAAGCTGGAATTTTTCAATATAACTTTCGAAGTATCTGACAACCTCATCCCGCGGCATGAATCCTTCCCGGTTATCACCGTTATATTCGGCGCCAGGAATTTTAACCGACCAGTTAGGAGTTACAAGAGTAAAAGAATCCCATCTGCCGTTCCGCCAGGCATCAGCAGGTTTGGAGGCTTTCTCCAGTATCAGATGTTCATTC
>JBLNGL010000555.1:0-6443 GCA_050264735.1 Ignavibacteria bacterium
CGATCCTCTTCCGTTCAAAACCGAAAACGATAGAGCCGGCAGCTTTGGTTTTGCAATGGAAGGTTTCTTAAATTTTGATAAACCTTTTGAAAGTATTATCATGAAACTATTGAATGAGCAGCCGGAATTATTCTATTACGGGAAATTAGAAACACCCTACCGCTTTTTCAGGAATCAGATTTTAATGCAGATAAAGAAAAAATTAAGGTAAAATTTTTTAATGAAAGCTCTGGTAATCAGTCCCCAGCCGTTCTTTTCTCCGAGGGGCACTCCGTTCAGCATATATTACAGAACTCTAATAATGTCCGAGCTTGGAGTGGAAGTGGATTTTTTAACTTACGGTGAAGGACAGGATGTAACTATTCCGGGAGTTAAGATAATTCGTACTCCGCGTTTTAAATTTTTAGGTAATGTAAAAATCGGACCTTCCCCTTTAAAGCTCTTTCTGGATCTTTTTATTGGCTTAAAAATGATTCTCCTCCTTATTAAAAACAAATATGATTTTGTGCATGCACATGAAGAAGCTGTTTTTTTTGCTTATGTATTGAAGCCTTTATTTAAATTCAAGCTTGTTTATGATATGCATTCAAGCCTTCCCCAGCAGCTTACAAATTTTAATTTTTCCAAATCAAAATTACTGCTTAAAATTTTTAAAGGACTTGAAGATGCCTGCCTGAAAAAAGCTGAAGCCGTTATTACTATTTGTCCGGATCTTTTTAACTATGTCAACAGCATTTTAATTGATAAGCATAAACATTTCTTAATTGAAAATTCCATTTTTGATCCTGTGCGGATAAAATCAGTGCAAAATAATGGAAATGAAAATGCGGAATTAGAAATGCAAATTCCCGCCGGCAAGAAGAATGTTGTGTATGCAGGAACATTGGAAAAATACCAGGGAATTGATATACTTATAAATTCCTTTAAAGAAGTTGTAGCAAAAAAGAATGACGTAATCCTTGTGATTGTGGGGGGTACAAAAGAACAAATTGAGCATTATTCAAAATTAGCTGCCGAAAGGGGGATATCAGAAAAAGTTATATTTACGGGCCGGCTTCCCCAGCATTTAGCTAAAAAATATATAAGATCCGCTGCGGTTTTGGTCTCTCCCAGGAGCGATGGGACAAATACCCCTTTGAAAATTTATGAACAGATAGCTTCAGGAATTCCTCTTGTTGCTACCAATATTTATTCTCATACACAGGTGCTGGATGACAAAGTGGCTTTTTTAGTGGATCCTAAGCCTGAAAAAATGGCCGATGGCCTGCTTGCTTCTTTGAATTCAGAAGAAATTTCAAAGCAGAAAGTTCAGAATGCCCTTAAACTTTATGAAGAAAAATATTCACGGAAAATTTATAAAGAAAAAGTAAAATATTTATTGGAATCTTTGAATTAATGTGTGGAATAACTGGAGCAGTAGCTTTTAGAAATACACCGACTGTAAGTTTTGATACGCTTGAGTCAATGGTGAATACTTTATTTCACCGGGGACCGGATGAATCCGGTATGGATATCGTAGGCGGAGCTGCAATGGGTATGAGAAGATTGTCTATTATCGATCTAACCGGCGGCAGCCAGCCTATCTATAATGAAGATAAAACTATTTGGACGGTCTATAACGGCGAAATTTATAATTTCTACGAACTGCGGAATGAATTAAAATCCAAGGGACATATATTTAAAACAAACACGGATACCGAAGTAATTGTTCATGGTTATGAAGAGTACGGTCCCGGATTTCCTAAATACCTGAACGGAATTTTTGCAATAGCACTTCATGATTCCGTAAAACAAAAATTTTTGCTTGTAAGGGATCATTTAGGAATTAAACCTCTTTATTACTCATTTAAAAAAGATTACATTGTTTTTGGATCTGAAATAAAAGCTGTTTTAAAGAGCGGGCTGGTAGATAAAGAGCTTGATCTTGATGCTTTAAGTGAATTCCTTTCATGGGAATATATTCCTGGAAAGTCGACCTTAATAAAATCGGTAAAAAAATTAGAACCGGGTGAAGTGATTGAAATTGATCTTCACCGGCCTGTGCTGGCGCCTAAAGCTTATTGGGATATTCCTGAGCCCGATCCCAATATAAGCAAGCTCTCAGCACGGGATTGGGAAGATTTAATTGATCAGCAGATTAAAAGCTCCGTAAAAAGACAATTGATCAGCGATGTGCCCTTGGGTGCATTTTTATCGGGCGGCGTAGACTCTTCTTTAATTGTTTCCGCAATGGGTAATGCGGAAACGTTCAGTATCGGTTTTGATGATCCTACTTATAATGAATTAAAATGGGCAAGAAAAGTTGCCGATCATTTAAAATTGAATCACAAAGATGAAATAATTAAACCCGATATCGTCGAACTTTTCAGCCATTTAATGCATTTTCTCGATGATCCCATCGGAGACTTTTCAATATTCCCGACATATTTAGTTTCTAAATTAGCACGAAAACATGTTACCGTCGCTCTCAGCGGCGACGGCGGCGATGAGTTGTTCGGCGGATATGAAACTTATTTGGCGGATAATAAAGCAGCCAGCTATAATAAAATACCTCAAGTTTTGAGAAGAAATCTTATTGAACCTATACTGAACTCTTTAAAACCTACAGCGAAAAAGAAGGGTTTAATAAATAAAGCAAAAAGATTTATTGAAGGCCTGGAACACCCGGCAGATTTATATCATGCCCGGTGGAGATATTTTCTAGGCGAAACCGTACGCAATGAATTATTTTCGCCTGAAGCGCATGCCAAAATAAATACTCTTCCCGCCCAGCACATAATTAAATTATTCGAACGTGCCGGGAACCGGGGGATGCTTGATAAAAATCTTTATGTAGATGTGAAAAGCTATCTTTGCGACAATATTCTTACAAAGGTAGATAGAATGTCTATGGCTGTATCGCTGGAAGCGCGTGTTCCTTATCTGGATCCTGATGTGGTGAAGCTGGCTTTTAATATCCCGGAAAATTTGAAAGTGAATTCCAAAGAAACAAAAATTATTCTTAAAAGAATTGCCAGCCGTTATGTTCCGAAAGAATGTATTTACCGCCCGAAAGAAGGTTTCAGTATACCTATAAAAAACTGGCTGAATAACGAATTTAAACCGGTTATGGAAGAATTGCTGGACTCCGCGAATATTAAACAGGATGGCATTTTTCAGTATAAAACTATAGAGAGATTAAAGAGAGAACATTCGGAGGGAAATGCAAATCACAGCCATATACTCTGGTCTTTAATTGTTTTTTACGATTGGAAAAAACGTTGGCTGGAGTCGCCTATTCCTCAAACAACTTTATCTAAATGATGACCAAAATAAATAGAGATCCAAACAGTATATCGAAAAGAAACTACGACTTAATTATTATCGGCGGCGGAATTTACGGCACCATGCTTTCGATGATTTCTGCCCAAAAAGGTATTAAATCCCTACTACTTGAGAGAGATGATTTCGGCGGAGCTACAAGCTACAACAGCTTAAGAATACTTCATGGGGGCTTGCGCTATCTCCAGAAGCTTGATATTCACCGCTTCTTTGAATCGGTAGGTGAACGGAAATGGTTCATGAAAAATTTTTCAGGACTAGTTGAGCCTATACCCTGCTTAATGCCGTTATACGGCAGAGGACTTTACAAGGTATCTGTTTTTCGCGTAGCTCTTCTATTAAATGATTTGCTTTCTGCAAACCGCAATTCCGGAATCACTAACGGAAATAAAATACCGTCCGGAAAAATTGTTTCCGATGAAAAAGTAAAAAACATTTTTCCTTTAGTTGATGACCAGGGGCTGCAGGGCGGAGCAGTATGGTTCGATGGTTCAATTCCGGATTCTGAAATAGTAATTAAAGAAATCATAAAAAAATCAGTTGCACTCGGCTCGGAAGCATTGAATTATACCGAGGTTAAAGATCTTATTACCGAAGACGGTAAGGTAAAAGGCGTGCTCGCAAGTGATATCGTTTCCGGGCAGACATTTAAATTTTTATCATCTACGGTTATAAATTCTGCAGGGCCGTGGTCAAGAGAAATTTCAAAAAGGTTCGATGCGGATTACCCGGAGCTTTTTAAAAGTTCTATTGCATGGAATATTTTATTTGATAGAGAAGCATTATCGGATCATGCACTGGCAGTTACTCCAAAAAGACCCGGCGCACCCACCTTATTTCTGAGGCCGTGGAAAGGAATGCTTTTTGCGGGCACTATCCATGAACCCTGGAATAAAGTTGAAAAAAATCCGATGCCTTCGGAGAATTCAGTTCGCAATTTTATTAATGACCTGAATTCTTCAATTCCTAAATTAAATATTTCCGGAAATGATATCCTTCATCTATATGCCGGACTGCTGCCTGCTAAGCATGAAGGAAGCTCAAAACTTGCTGTTCGTGAGGTGCTTTTAGATCATTCACGCAGAAAAGGCCCGAAAGGTTTGTACAGTTTGTCAGGTGTTAAATTTACTACAGCACGGCTGGTGGCTTTGAAGACCCTTGATTATATTTTTCCCAATTTAACCGGAAGAACTAAAGAAACTGATTTTCAATACGGCAGTGTTCAAAAAGATGAATTGGGTATTTTTGATTTCAACTGGTATCCGGATGAAAATGATAATTTGTGGAGAGAGAATCTTAAAAGAATAATCGATGTTGAATCCGTAATGCATTTAGACGATCTGATCCTAAGAAGAACGACTATTGGTGATAATCCAAACCGGGCTTTAGAGTTTGCATCCTCGTTTTCAAACTTATTCGGATGGGATAGTGAGAGAAGAGAGATGGAAATTAGCAGGATTGAAAAGTTTTTCAGACAGCCGTTAATTCCGCAGACTAAATTTAAAAATCATAAAAGCAGTTATTCAATTTAATAAGGAAAATCATGTCCGAGAACGCTCCATGGCAGCTTAGAATGTTTCAAAAAACTTTAAAAAAGAAATTAAGATTAAAAGAGCTTTCAAGAATTTTGGGTAATATAAGTAAAGAAAGCTATTGTCTTTTGGTGACATGCGGCGATAATAACGGCGCTATGAATTACTATCTGAGAGAAAAGGGCGGGCAGTGGTCATTTGCAGATCTTGAGAGTAAAAGTATAAATGAAATGTCTCAACTGCTGAAGCAGGAAGTGAAATTTGTCAGCTATGAAAAATTACCCTTCTCAGATAAATATTTTGATCTGGTTGTTACAATTGATTGTCATGAACATCTTGAAGACCCAGTCACATTTACAAAAGAGATTCAGCGCGTAACCAAGGTTAACGGCAGAGTTATTATGACCGTACCGGGGGGACAAAAAACTAAAATAGCAAATATTCTAAAGAATGCGGTTGGGATGAGTAAAGAAAAATACGGACATGTACGCGAAGGCTTCAGCGCTAAAGAGCTTAGTGATTTAATGATGGATGCCAGATTAAATCCGGTAAGAAAGAGAACTTTCTCAAGGTTTTTTACCGAGATGGTTGAGCTGGGAATTAACTTTCTTTATGTAATGGTTCTTGCTAAAAAAAGCAAAATAAAAGTTGAGGAAGGTACAATTGCTCCTGCGACTGAAGATCAGCTTAAATCAGTTGAGAAAACATATAAAGTCTATTCTTTAGTTTATCCATTTTTCAAGGCAGTATCCAGCCTAGATTACCTGCTGTTTTTCACTAGGGGATATGTAGTAATCGTGGAAGGTCAAAAGAGAGCTTAGGCTGCATGAAAAAAATATTAGTAACAGGTGCCGGCGGATTTATCGGCTTCCATTTGTGCAATTTTCTTACAAACCAGAGTCATCAAGTTACCGGGGTTGATATTCATTTCCCTGAAAAAAATGTTGAACTGCCTTTTTCTTTTGAAGCTGTAAAAGGAGACTTCAGAGATCAGAAACTTATGCAGCAGGCTTTGAAAGGGAAAGAAATGGTATTTCATTTAGCCAGTGCACATCTGAAAATCAGCCTGGAAAAATCAGAATATTGGGATATTAATGTCCATAGTCTGCGTCCTTTTCTTGAACTTGCTAGAAACAATTCAGTGCAAAGATTTATCCATGTAAGTTCAGTGGGTGTATACGGGAATTTAAAAAATTGGCCGGCAGATGAAGAGACAATCTGCCATCCGCAATCTACTTACGGGGAAACGAAACTGGCAGGCGAGGAAGTTGTTAAAAAATTTTATGAAGAAACCAAGTTTCCTATTGTTATTCTCAGGCCAGCCTGGGTATACGGAGCTGGATGCCCCAGAACTGCAAAAATTTACAGGACTTTAAAGAAGAACAGGTTTATAATGATCGGAAAAGGAGATAATCTGCGCCACCCTGTCTATATCGAGGATATGATGCAGGCATTCAGGCTTTCGATGGAAAATGATGAAGCAATTGGTAGATTATTTATAATCGGCGGACAGAAAGCAATAACTACAAATGAGCTTGTGAATGGATTCAGTGAAGTATTTAATTTTCATCGACCTCTTTTAAGAATTCC
>JBLNGL010000556.1:0-2991 GCA_050264735.1 Ignavibacteria bacterium
CTTGCAAAAGGGGGATATACAGGGGATGCAACATGGAGAGGCGAGATACTGGAATTTAATATCTTCAATAAAGCACTCTCTCTGGATGAGGTTCTTTTTCTCTTTAATAAGGGTGCTGTTCCTACATCAATTGAGGATGATTTGTCAATATATCCCGGAGAGTATGGATTAGCTCAGAACTATCCTAATCCTTTCAACCCGGGGACGAAAATTTCATTCGATTTACCCAAAGAATCACAAGTGAAAATCAATGTATATGATATGCTTGGCAGAGAGATAGCTACTCTTTTAGATGAAATAAAACCGGCAGGCAAACATAGCGTCGAATTTGACGGCACAAAGCTTACCAGCGGAATTTACATCTGCAGAATGGAAGCAGGGAATAAGATTTTTTCGAGAAAAATGGTTTTATTGAAATAGCGGCAAATGTCGTAATAGCAAGTAAGTTCAAAAAATTTTATTAAAGAAAATAAATATTAATAGTCAGTCGGATTGAATGCCGGCTGACTCATATTCTAATAATTCGAATGCTTATGGAACATTTTCATTTAAGCAATCTAAAAAATGCCTTGAATTAATTAATATAGTTCATTACTCAGTGAACTCAGTGAAACATTTTTCAGCTGGTACCATTTTCCAAAGACAACTTAAGGCGGAATCCATCCATACTGATAATAAAAACCTATTGCAATTCATTTACTAATCCGGAAAAAAAATGAAATTTTTACCATTGTTTGTTTCATGTTTTTTAATATTTTGTTTTGAATTCTATGGCCAATCAGAGTCTTTCGATACATATATAAATCCTGTTATCCCGGGTGATCATCCCGATCCAACATTGACTAAAATCGGAAATGATTTTTATACTACTGGTTCATCATTCAATCCTACTCCAAAAATTTACCATTCCACTGATCTTGTTCATTGGGAAGTAGTTGCACAGCCGGTTAAAGCTTCTTGGACAGTATACGGAGATGAGCCGGGTGGTGGTATTTGGGGCGGTCATATGGTTTATTATAACAACTCATACTGGCATTATTTTGCAAGAGGCGGCGTAGGCATGTACTTTGTAAAAGCTGATGATCCTAAAGGTCCCTGGAGCGAGCCCACACGAGTCAATACTGCCCCGGGGCTTCCACCGTTCGGGCAAGATAATTCCATTTTTATAGACGATGATACCGGCAAATGGTATATGCTCACAAAAGCAGGGCAATCAAATAATCATATAGTTGAATTAGGTGAAGATGGACAGCCTACCGGTGTTGTCCTTGATTTAACATGGCTTAATCCGGCTCCGGACTTACCTTATGGTTGGGCGGAAGGTCCGGTTATGTGGAAGTATAATGGTTACTACTATTATAGCTTTGCCCAGCACCTGGTTGGTGCACAATATGTCATGCGCAGTGATACGTTAACTGATATCGATTCGGCTTGGACAATTGTTGGGACAAACATATTAACCGGGCAAAAATTTAACTATAACACACCGAATCATATCTCACCGGCTGTTCTGCTGGATGACAGTACCAGCTGGGTTGTTGCTCATAGTTATTACGGCAGTGCAAGCTGGTATGCACACGGTCGTCAGGGTTTGCTTTGCCAGGTAACATACAATGCTCAGGGATTTCCCACTATACAATATCCGTCCAATGAGGGTGTAACAGCTCCCAATCTGCCAAGCGGCGGTGTACCCTGGATGGTACCGAAATCAGATATGTTCGATAACCCGGTACTCCATCCCAACTGGTCATTCCTGGGATTTACGCCTGATAATACTTATTCATTAACCGATATGGAAGGCTGGTTATATCTTGAACCTTACGGTGAAACTAATACTGTAATTCAGAACGATGGAGAACATAATTACTCTTTAATCACACGGGTTTATTCCGAACCTGAATCTGCATTGGATGAAGCGGGTTTATGGATATTTAACGGTCCTGAAACTCTTCACGCAAAAGTATTTATTACAGGAAGCAGCGAACAAAAGGTGGTGGCCTTTAGTTTTGATAATACGGCTTATGATGTAGAAGTTGATGTTGATTCAATCGTTTGGTTGAAATTAGTCAGGGAGGAGCATATGTTATCCGGGTTCTACAGCATCGATGGAAATAATTGGGTACAGATCGGCAGTTCCATAAATGCCGCTTCAATCGATATTGAACAAACCCAGTTCAATAATTTTACCGGCAACCAGCAGGGACTTTATGTAAGAGGTAAACCGGCTTATTTCGATCTTTATATTTACCGGGATGCTTATACAAAAATTACCGCTCAAAATCCTGCTAGTAAACTTGGTGTAAGCTACTCGAGTACATATTTAGGAGACATCAACAATGATGAGTGGGCAATGTATGCAGGTGTTGAATTTGGCGGGGATGATTATTTGAAAACTCCCGTCTCTTTAGAAATATCTGCATCTACTCCCCTTGATGGGGGAATTGCCGAAGTGTGGCTCGATTCTATTGATACAGGAAGAAAAATTGCCGGATGCAGGATTGATAGTACGGGCAGCTGGACAAATTATAAAATTTTTAGAGCAAATGTTGATTCGGTATCGGGAAATCATGATGTTTATTTAAAATTTTTGGGAGCAGGAACCCAGCAGCTTTTCCGGATAAACTGGTTTAGATTCCTTAGTGAATACGATACTCTTACATCGGCAGATGATAATTTGGGTATTCACCAGGGGATTAATGATTATAAGTTGAATCAAAATTATCCTAATCCGTTTAATCCTGTAACTCAAATTGATTACTCCGTACCCAGAAACAGTTATATCACTCTCAAAGTTTATAATCTTCTCGGTCAGGAGGTAACTTCTCTATTTGAGGGTTTTCAGAAGATAGGAAATTATTCGGCAACTTTTGACGGCAGCGGTTTAGCAAGCGGAGTATATCTTTACCGAATGACAGCTGCAAATTTCACAGATACAAAAAAAATAATGCTTTTGAAGTGATATAACATTCTAAACTTTCATTTAAATAGTAG
>JBLNGL010000557.1:0-5651 GCA_050264735.1 Ignavibacteria bacterium
CGTTTATATCTACAGTCGGTGCATCGGTTGAACCGTGAAGTACAAAAAAATCAACATCACTGCCGGTTCCTGTTTCACGAGCCGTTTCATTAACAAGCAAAGTAAATGCAGTGCTTCTTCCATCTGGATTTGCCGCATAGGAATTCGGATCCAAAACGCCGTTTGCAATTGCAACGTAAGTTTCACCGTTTGCTAAAACCACGGTGAAATTCTTTAATGTATCATTTGCTGAACTGCTGTTTCCGGGTGCAACGCCAATGTTTAATTCTACACCGGCAGGGGCATCAATGAATGGTGTTGCCTCTCTGAAGGTGAAGTTATCAAGCAAAATGGACCCGTTTAAGTAAATATCAACTGTATCTGCC
This sequence comes from Ignavibacteria bacterium, assembly GCA_050264735.1. Lineage (GTDB taxonomy): Bacteria > Bacteroidota > Ignavibacteria > Ignavibacteriales > Ignavibacteriaceae > DATKLQ01. The sequence continues at coordinate 366 of JBLNGL010000557.1, forward strand.
AATACATCAGCAGAATTATGAATAACCTGCAATCTTGCTGATTGAACCGAGGGAAATTCAACAACGGCACCATTTGGCAACGCAGCAAAAATTCCGAATGCCGGGCCGTCCAGATTATTGGAGGGAGTTAAAAATCCTGATGCGAACACTGCAGCTGAGCCGCCGCCCAATCCGCTTAAATCAGCTTCAAAAGAAGCAACTATAGTTGAATTAGCATTACCCGGAGTTACATCTAAAATATAGGATGCCGGAGGAACTGTAATATAATCAGTTATATCTCCATAGGCAGCATTATCAACCAAAGCAGCAACCTGACGAGCCAATACATCCACAGTCGGTGCATCGGTTGAACCATGTAACACAAAGAAATCAACATCCGAAGTCACTCCGTTCTCCCGGGCCATTGTTTTAATAAGTAAATTGAACGCACTATTTTTCCCATCAGGATTTGATGCAAATGAGTTAGGATCTAAAACACCGTTTGCAACAGCAACAAAAGTCTCATTTTCTGTTAATGTTATAGTAAAATTTTTAATCGTATCAGCCGAAGAAGTGCTGTTTGGTCCTGCTACTCCCACATTAATAGGTGTACCGGCCGGGGCATCAATAAAAGGTGTAGCGGTTCTGAATTCAAAATCATTCAGAAGTAAACCGCCATTTAAATAAATATCAACTGAAACTGCAGCGGGGTCTGCGGCATTGTGAATTACCTGTAATCTTGCAGTTTGTGCAGATAAATAATTTACCCCTGTTAGTAACATAGTAAGTATAAGTGTTTTTAAAGTTTTCATTTTTTTTCCGTTATTTTTTTCTTTACATGACTATACATTTTTATTTAATTCATAAATCACTAGGGTAAATAAAGTCCTCAATTAAGAAGGAACGGACAGTGATAGCTAAACCTTTCAATCCAATCCTGTTGTTTTGATTCTTATATCCGCTACACTGTCCGTTCATATATTACTCAGGAATTAGAACTGTATCGATTATATGTATGATACCGTTTGTAGCCATAATATCTGCGGCGATTACCTGCGAATCGTTTATCATAACTTTATCATCATTTACTTTTACCTTAACATTTTTACCGGCAAGGGTTTCAGCCTTATCCAGATTAACCACCTGTTTTGAAGTCACACTACCTGAAACAACATGGAAGAGCAGAATAGATTTTAAGGTTTCTTTATCTTTAAGAAGTGCTTCAACGGTACCCTCAGGAAGTTTTGCAAAAGCATCATCAGTAGGGGCAAAAACAGTAAAAGGACCATCTCCTTTTAAAGCTTCTACAAGCCCTGTCTCAGTTAATGCCTTTATAAGTGTGTTAAACTTGTCAGACTCAAGTGCTATAGTAATTATATCCTTTGTTGGTTTTTTACTTTCGTCTCCTGCTGCTGCAGATGAAACAAAAATAAAAGAATATAAGATCGCTGACAAAAACAGTTTACTTGAAAAGATTTTTTGTAACATTTGTTACTCCTTTGATTTGTTATTGAATATTGATTAGTCATTTGTCTATCAAATGTCTAATATTATCTTAGACAATAATAAAGATTTGTCTAATTAATGTCAAGGGTAATCAAAAAAATACCAGATATTATTTGTTTTATATTAAAAATAATTCTAAATTATATATTAGAATGTCTAAATAATTTTTAATAAATTAGACAGATGTATAACATACTATAAAGAATATGGAAAAAACCTTTAAATATCCGATAAAAGTAGTCAGCCAGATGACTGGACTCAGTGAGTATGTAATTCGTGCGTGGGAAAAAAGATATGACACAGTCAATCCTTCCAGAACAGAAACAAACAGAAGGCTCTACTCAGAGGAAGATATTCAAAAGTTAAAGCTTCTTAATGATGCCGTAAGGAGAGGACACAATATTGGCGGGGTTGCTCAACTCTCTATAAACGAACTGCAGGCTATATTAGATAGTAAACCAGTAACTTCAATAAGCAAAGAAGATTTTTCCAATGTGACTTTTACAGACTTCGATTCAGTAATTGATAACTGCATTAAAGCCATTAAAGATTTTAATGCAAAGACACTTGAAACCTTTTTGTTAAAGGCTTCATCAAAAATGAGCCAGCCGCAATTAATTGAAAAACTAATAGTACCGCTTGTTTATAAAGTTGGGGATTTATGGCATGATGGTTATATAAGAGTCGCAAATGAACACTTAGCCTCTGCAGTCATCAGGTCATTTTTATCAAATCTCATTGAAAGACAGATTTCATCTGAAAATGCACCTTTAATTATATCAGCAACACCACGCGGCCAGGAACACGAATTAGGAGCTATGATCGCCGGTGTGGTTGCTGCATCAGCCGGATGGAAAGTTATTTATCTGGGTCCCAATCTTCCGGTTGAAGAAATTGCTGCTGTTGCAGATACACTTCAGGCAAAAGTGGTTGCCTTGAGCATCGTTTACCCCAGTGACGATCTGCAGCTCAAAAAAGATCTGCTCAACCTGAAGCAGATGCTTCCGGAAAATATACATTTAATTGTCGGGGGAAGAGCCGCTCCTGGTTATTCAGATATTCTTAATGAAATAAATGCCGTTCTTATTAAAGATACAAGACAGCTGAGCACTGAGCTTGGAGATATAAGGGAGAACAGACAGAAATGAAATTCTCAGCAGCAGCCTTGCCTGATCATTAAATTGCTGAAGTGAAAATATTTGCCGGTATGTTATGAAGCAGCTAAAATCCAAACAAATATTTATTTGATATTAATAATTGAGACTTACAACAAATCCTTTATTTTTTCCGCTTTACTTTTAAGTGATTCGATCATCCCTTTAAATATAAAAACATGCAGCGGATATATTGAGTACCAATACAGCAAACCAAACAGTCCCTTCGGTTCAAAAAATGCCGTTTGTATTAATCTTGATCTGTTTTGTCCCGCATCATTAACCTCAAATTGGAGCCATGCTTTGCCGGGTAATTTCATTTCCGCACGAAGACGAAGGAATTCATTTTTTTTAATATCCTCGACGCGCCAGAAGTCAAGAGGATCACCCTGCAATAATTCTGTTTCGCTTCTTCTACCTCTCCTTAATCCAACACCTCCTGCTAAAAGATCAATATTGCCCCGGATCTTCCAGAGTAAATTAGCATACCATCCATTCCTGCCTCCAAGTGATGTGAACGCTTTATATGCAGCTTCTGCAGAAGCATTAATCAAAATTTCTCTTTTTTCAATTATCATCCCTTCTTTTTTTGTAAGATGAACAGGCGTTATTTTACTTTTGGCCCCCGGAGAATATGAACTGAACCATATTGTTTCAGTTTTTCTCTCACCGTTTCTTTTCAAAGCAAGCTTGACAGCATCTTTGTAAGAGAGGGTTTTGAAACCAAATAATTTATTTGCTTCATTGCTTGTACATACCAGCTCATTCCTTAACCCATCAATTAGGGGCTTGGCTATTCCGGAAGGGAGAGGAGTAACGAGCCCGATCCAATGTGAAGAGAGTTTTGGAGTAAGCACAGGAACTTTTATAAAGTATCTTTTCAATCCTCTTATCTCCGCATAAATGATCATCAGATCTTTGTAAGTAAGAATGTCTTCCCCGCCGATTTCAATTATTTTACCTTTTGTTTCTTCGATGGAAAGTGAATCTGTAAGATACCTTAAAACATCTCTTATTGCTATCGGCTGGGTTCTCGTATTAACCCATTTCGGAGTAATCATAACAGGAAGCCTCTCGGTAAGATATCTTATCATTTCAAAAGACAAACTGCCTGAACCGACAATAACACCTGCTCTGAATTCAGTAACAGGGATACTAAATCTTCTTAAGGCTTCACCTGTTTGTAATCTGCTGGATAAATGTTTCGAAAGGTATTTATCGGAAGCAGCCAATCCGCCAAGGTAAATAATTCGTTTTAAACCCTGCTTTTCTGCTGCCCGGGCGAAGTTTTCAGCAGCAATTATATCTGTTTCAGAAAATTCATTGCCGCTGCCCATGGAGTGAATTAAATAATAAGCAGACTCAATGCCGTTGAATATTTTTTCCAAAGATGCTTCATCCAAAACATCCCCCTGAGCTATTTCTACTCCATTCCATCTGCCTTTAAGGCGGGCCGGATCCCTTGCCAGACAACGAACTTTATATCCTTTTTCTAAAAGACGGGGTACTAGTCTTCCGCCAACATAGCCTGTTGCTCCGGTTACCAGTATCATTCTAAACTCTTAAGCAATTCTTGTATGACTGATGAATTCTTTTCTAATTTCATTGTTTAAGAATTTTCCGTGATAACTGGAAGTAACTGTTGAACTTTTAACATCGTTCACTCCTCTCGAGGCGACACACAAATGATCTGCATCTATTATTACTGCCACATCATCTGTTTGTAAAATTTCTTTCAGCTCATTTGCAATCTGGATAGTTAATCTTTCCTGCACCTGGGGTCGCTTTGCATAATACTGAGCAATCCTGTTTAACTTAGATAATCCAATTACATGACTGTTCGGGAAATAACCAATATGAGCCTTACCGATTATAGGGACAAAGTGATGCTCGCAGTATGAGTAAATAGTAATGTTTCTTTCGACTAACATCTCATTGAACTTAAATTTATTTTCAAATAAAGCTGGCTGCGGTTTGTTCTCAGGATTTAATCCGCTGAAAATTTCTTTTACATACATTTTAGCAACACGTTTCGGCGTATCTTTTAAACTTTCATCATTTAAATCCAAACCAAGAATGTGCATTATTTCTTTGAAGTTCTTTTCAATTAATTCAATTTTAAGCTGATCATCGATCTTAAATGCATCCTTATGCAGCGGTGTATCTATCGATGACAAAATATGATCATCAATAAAATTGTCATCAGCGATTACTTGTAATTTAATGTTACCCGGATCTCTCATGTTTTCTTTCCTTTTTTAACTATAATATTATTAATCTTAAGAAATAATTCATAATTCAAATCATTTTTCCATCTAGTTTTTAACCAAGTCACTATACATAATCCTTCAGAATTAAGATTAAGTCTACATTTTCTTAATACAAATTGTATAATATTTGTCTAAATATACAATACCCTCCCTAATAATCAAATTATTTTATTATTATTTATAGTATATTTTTAATAAGTTTGATATGTAACAAACTTTTCGGACAAAATCATTAACACGCTTGACAAATACTATACAAGTCAGTATGTTGTCTATAATTATTAGACAAATTTACATAATCATAAAAAATAATCCCTCTTGAATGAAAAAAGCTATAATAATCGGATCAGGACTAGGTGGTTTATCTACAGCATTAC
>JBLNGL010000558.1:0-7559 GCA_050264735.1 Ignavibacteria bacterium
ATTATTGGGGAGGATACCTTAATTATACCTACACCACAGGAATTGAAGGGCGATCCGGGGATCCGGAAGTTATTGTCGCACCGGGGGTTGATTTCCCGGCTGGCCAGCAGGAATTTATTGGTGATGCTATTGTTTATGACAGGCCCAGATTAAAATTCGGCGTCACTCTCGCCACTCCTTCCGATTTTAAGATCCTTTATGGAATATTTTCCGATATGCAGTTTGCCATCGATTACCAGATCTTTTATCCGAACAGAAATATTTCCAATGATGTTTTTTCAGAAGCAGGAAGGTTGTATGAACGTCCGCCGGATAAAAATGCAGATATTAGAATAAGAAAGGAAATTAATTTTGGTTTTATCCGCCCTGCTTTCTTTGTTGAAATTAAAAATGCTTTTAATAATAAATGGACTAACCTGGACATTGTAAAATCCGCCTCGCCGGAAGATCGGGTTAGGTTCATCAATTCCGGATTTGAAGATTTCCCGGAGACTTTAACTGACGGCTCACCTTTCCCTGATCAGTTAACCTACAGAAATTTACCAAGACAAATAATTCTAGGAGTTTCAATCAGCTACTAAGAAAAAATGAGCTTACAATGGGATGCATTAAAAAGTTAAAGATAAGTTACAATCTAATTCTGTTTTTGTTATTTGCCTCCTTGGTTTATTCACAGCAGACATCTACAACCCACAGCCGTGGCAAATTATGGGAAACTCTTTATAATTTCGGATTTATTGGAGATCCCGGTGCCTGGGATTACTTACAGCTTACAGGTATCGGTTTTTATCCGGGATTCTCAGGTTATATTTTCCCGAATGATGAAGAATTAGCAAACGGTTTTATCACGGATGCAAATTTCCATAATTTCAGGAGCGGTCCCTGGATAATTGCTAAAGATGCTTTTGATCTTGTCCCGCCTGCATTCACACCTCAGATAAAAGATTTTTTATTGTATCATGCCTCGTTAGCAACAGGCGACAACGGTGCACTCGGAGGCAATATTGCATTCCGGCGTACCGAAAACTTTTCAGAAAAACCGGGATTTAATACTCTGCTTCCGGAAGAAATAAATTATCTGGAATTTGCTACATCTACTGGAGTTACAGTTAAGCAGAGATCAATGCAGTGGAGTTATCCGGGGTATGATGATTTTATTATTTATGATTATGTTTTTGTAAATACAGGCGATATAGCTATTGAATCAATAGGGGAAGTAAGGAATCATCAGCAGACTTTAAATGAAGTCTGGTTTGTTTTTCACAGCGGGATTCAGATTTCCACAAAAGGCGTAATTAATTTCCATTACAATGATGACTTCCTTTCTTCATCCGCTCCGGCAGGTTCATTCGGCTGGCATCCGGGAAGCGGATATACCGATTATTATAATGTGGAAGATAGGGTCCCTGGAGATGAAAAGGGTTTGCTTTATTACAGCCGTGACTATAACGGAGGAAGAGAGCCCGTTCCATGGGATCAATACGGACTGAAAAATAATTGGCAGGATTTACTTCGGAAAGTCCCTAATTTTCCTCCTGAACTTCAGGATCCCGCTGCGTTTGGCTTTGTATATCTTTATAGAACTCCGCCGCAGGGAGGCAGTTCCGATCCTTTTGATGCTGATCCGACTTTCTTTAATATCTATTCTGATGAATTGGAAAAATTTCAGAATAAGACCGTAGATTTTGAAGGTTTTGGTTTAAGCCCGTTCAGTCTTTCACAGATTTATGATTTTGCAAGGCATAATCATGAACCGCCTTCTTCTTCCAACGGAAAGCTTTACTGCTGGTATACCGGTTCATTTGGCCCTTATACACTTGCTCCCGGAGATTCAGTCAGATTAATTATTGCTGAAGTAGCAGGCACTTTAGATCTTCACGAAGTTTTAAGAGGGGATCCTAATCATTATTTAAAAAGTTTTACAGAAGATTACATGAATGACAGTGTTGCTGTTGATATAAGAAGAAATGCTGAAGCAGTTAGAAATGCCGTAAAGTGGGGAGTAAATCCGAATGGTACAGGAATTCCCGATGTGCCTGATTCACCTCCTGCACCTGAATGTTCGGCAACAAATGCATCTGCCGGATCGGATACGGCGATTATTGCAGTAAGATGGGATAATATTGCTGAAAAAGTCCAATACTTAGATGGCTCAGGAAGTGTTTTTTATGACGGAGCGTTCGACTTAAGCGGCTACCGGATTTTCAGAGGAACAGATAAAAGAGGTATTTGGGATTTGATTGCCGATATACCAAGTGCAGAATTCAATTCATTCTGGAATTCAGAGATCGAAAGGTATGAGTATTTTGACAGAACTGTTCAATTCGGTTTCGAGTATTCTTATTATGTTCAATCCTATTTTACTCCTCAGCGTCAATGGACATCGGCAAATGGAACTACTGTCGCAAGTCTTGGTGAATTAACAAGCGGAGATATTACCAGAACACCATTGACAAATGCGAAACCGGGTCCGGTTGATATTTCAGGAGGCTTAGATGTTTTTGCTGCACCGAATCCTCATATACTGGATGATCCTGTCCGCAGCTTTGGTTTAAGCAGCGAGGGAGATATTGCATATAAAATCGAGTTTAGGAATCTTCCGGAAAAAGCATTAATAAAAATCTTCAGTTTATCGGGAGATTTAATAGCAACACTGAATCACGGAGCTGATCAGCAGGGCAACTTATCGGGAAGTAAAGAATGGTACCAGCGCTCTGATTCAGGTCTTCTTGTAGCGCCTGGTTTATATATTTATGTGGTTCAATCGGAAACTGAAGGATCAGTTGGTGCTCAAACATTCGGCAAACTTATGATTATCCGTTAAAATGAAAGACGGAGGATAAATTGAAAGAGATTTTAATAATAGCGGCTCTTTTAATTGGAATAAATCAAGTTTCATTTACTCAATTTAATAAAGCCGGAAGAACTACGTTTCAATTTTTAAAGATTGGAAATGGAGCACGTCAGGTTGCGTTAGGTGAAGCATCTATTGCCGGCGTTCAGGATGTCAATTCAATATTCTGGAATCCCGCAGCAATCACCGGAATAGAAGGTGCAGAAGCATCATTTAGTTATAACAGCTGGATTGCTGATTTGAAAGTTTTATCAGGTGTAATTGGGTATAACTTAGAAGGGATAGCAGCTATTGCTATTAATTACGTTTCTTTAGATTACGGCAATATACCTGAAGCAGGTGTTACGAGTATAAGCGGCGGAACTGATACACGCACCGGCAGCTTCTTTTCCGGGAGTGATCTCGCCCTTGGTTTTGGAATTGCCAGGTATTTTACAGATAAACTTTCAATAGGTGTAAATATAAAATATATGAGGGAAGAGCTGTTTATATATTCTTCATCTATTTGGGGGTTTGATGTCGGAAGCTTTTACGATACCGGATGGAGAGGTGTAAGAATTGCAATGAGCGCACAGAATTTTTCTACCCAGGCAAGATTTTTGGAAACTAAGGAAGAAGAGCAGCAATCCTATGAAATTCCTCTTATTTATCGGTTAGGTGTTTCTATTGATATTTTAGGCGGGAAGGAATTATTTCTGGGAGGAAACCCTGATCAGCATCTTGTTACTTTTAATACTGATGCTATTCATACTAACGATTATAAAGAGAGACTTCATCTGGGTATTGAATATAAATTTTATAATATCCTTTCTCTTCGGGGAGGTTACAGGCTTAACTATGAAGAAGGAAATCTTAGCTTAGGTGCAGGAATAAATTATGCCGTAAATAATTTCAGAATCCAAATTGATTATGCCTATGTAAGTTATGATTTCCTTCAATCCCCCCATCGTTTTACTGTATCTTTAGGTTTTTAAAAAGAATTTTCAGACACACAATTAAAAAAATTAATTTAAAAACCTGCCTTTTGTCTTTTCAAGATAAATTCTAAACAAAGGAACTGCAATGACATTTTCTCAGAGATTGATTAATGGCGAAAAATTAACCGAAGGGAATTTTAAGAATCCTCCGGAAGAGCTGGGCATCCTTCCGTTCTGGTTCTGGAACGGGGAGATGGATGAAAAGGAAATGGAATGGCAGATGCGTGAATATAAAAGCAGGGGTATTACCGGGTTTTTTATTCACGGCAGGTTTGGAGAAAAGATCGGCTATTTGTCCGATACCTGGTTTGAACGTGTGAAATTCACTGTTGAAAAAGCTAAAGAAATTGGGATAGATGCCTGGGTCTATGATGAGATGAATTGGCCCAGCGGAACTGCAGAAAGACAGGTATTGAAAAAATTTCCTCACTTAAAACAGAAATACCTGGAGCTGGTTGCGCTCAATATCGACGGTCCTTTATTTACTTTCCTTGAAGCTACTGATGACAGATATGTAAATACGGGAAATTCTAAGCCGGTGGCTGCATTTGCTTGCACAGACAGCGAGTACAGAACTAAGATCAGCAAACTGATCGATCTTACTCCTAATTTATCTTTTAATAAAGTTATACCATGGGAAGCTCCTGAAGGGAAATGGCGCCTTCTTTATTTTCTTGAAAAAGAAGTCGACTACTATATAGACACATTGAATCCTGAATCAACCAACAGGTTTATTGAATTAACGCATGAAAGATATAAGAAAGCTGTCGGCAGGGATTTTGGAAGCGCAGTCCCCGGCTTCTACACTGATGAGCCGGCAATGCATTATTATCATGTGGGAATGCAGAATTACGTAATCCCATGGACCAGCCAAATGTTTAAAATCTTCAGGGAGAAAAGAGGATATCATTTAAAACCTTTTCTTCCTGCACTTTACCTGGATATCGGGGAAGAAACTGCAAGGATAAGATATGATTTCTGGAGAACTCTTACCGAGCAGTATTCGGAAACTTATTACAAGCGTTTAAGGGACTGGTGTGAACAAAACGGAGTTCTTTTTACAGGGCATCTCCTTTTTGAGGAATGGATCAGGCTGCATGCAAGATGCGAGGGAAATCTTTTTAAATATTTAAAGCATCTGCATATTACCGGAGTTGATCATCTTTATCCCAAAGTAGGATCTAAAAAAGAACCTGCCGAACATGTTGCATTAAAAATCGGAAGCTCCGCTGCGCATCATTTCGGGAGTACAAGGTTACTCTGCGAATCAATGGGGGGGACTTACTGGGACTGCACTTTAGAGCGGATGAAATGGATTGCAAACTGGGAGTATGTCCTCGGTGTAAATCTTTTTAATAACCACGGCTATCATTACTCGATTGAGGGAGAAAGAAAGCGAGATTGGCCGCCCTCGCAGTTTTATCATCATACTTGGTGGAAATATTATGACAAGTTTACGGAATATATGGCCCGCCTGGGTCATGTTCTTTCGGGAGGAAAACATGTTGCAAAAATTCTTTTCCTGTATCCGATAAACTCGGTCTGGGCAAACTATAAACCGCAGAAGAAAGATCCCATAAGCAGGACAATTGAAAATAACTTTAATGAATTGACGGATACTCTGCTGAGACTGCATTTCGATTTTGATTACGCTGATGAAGATATTTTAATTGAATCGAAACTAAAAGGAAATAAAATTCAGATTAGAGATGAAGAGTATGAACTCTTAATTCTTCCTCCTGTTACTCATCTAAAAAAAGAAACCTTTGAAAAAATTAAAAAATTCGTAAGGAACGGCGGAAAAATCATTGCAGATACCTTCCTGCCTGAAGAATTTCTTGAAACATCTAAAAACGGCGCAGTTAAAGAAGTAAAGCAGCTGTTCAAGGTTGATCCGGGTGATTTAATCAAAGAATTCGAAGGGAAGAAAAAACCTGCAAAGCTGAATATGAATTCGAGGAGCAATATTCATGTAATCCGGAGCAGGGGTTTAAGCATCGATCAGCGGAGTGAAATTCTCAGGGAATTAATAAATGCCGTGTCGGTTCCGGATATTATAATTAATAATGAAGATATTTTTTATCTGCATAGGATTAAAGACGGGTTTGATATTTACTTCCTAGTAAATACTCGGCAGAAGAATGCCGGTAAAGTGGAAATATCATTTGAAAAAACCGGCAAGCCGGAATTATGGAATCCTAATACCGGGGAAATTATTTCTATTAATATTTATCAAATAAAGAAAGGCCGGTTAACTCTCCAGCTTGATTTTCCGCCAAGTGAAGCGCATATCGTGGTTATCAGGAATAAGCATGATAAAACTTTCGTTTCGGAAAGCAATCTGATAATCGAAGAAATTAATGATAAAAAAATTTCCGGGTATTCATTAGATAGCAGCGGCTGGGTTTTCGTAAAATTAGAGAACGGCAGAACTTCAAAGAAAATAAAAATGCCGGCAAAAAAAAATCTTCCGGCAATAAAACTCGGAAATGAATTTAAATTTTCCATTGAAGGGGATAATGCCCTTTGCATTTCAAAATGGAAGATGAAAATGATGATGCCGGAAGAGAATGATAAAGATTTCAGCAGATTTGATTTTGATGACAGTAATTGGCTCACTGTAACAAACGGTGCATGGGAAATGCAGCTTCCGCAGGAAAGAGACGAAGAGGTTTATCCTGTTAACCTATGGTACAGGACTTCATTTGAGGCCGAAGTTATTCCTCCTGAAGTACGCCTTTTAATCGACGGCTTCAGCGGGAAAGAATTTAAATTATTTTTGAACGGAAATGAAATAAAAGACAGAGGGATAAGGAGTACGCTCGATGCAGAGATCAAAGAAATTGATATTCAAAAGTATCTGCTCCAGGGGAGAAACAGTGTTGCCGTAAAATTAATTGCACAGAGAAGAACCGACGGAATTCTCGATCTTCTTAAAATTACCGGCAGCTTTTCTCTTAATGAAAAAAATGATGATTATGTAATTGCACCTCCGAGGGATCAAATAAAAACCGGGGATTGGACGAAGCAGGGGTACCCGTTCTATTCAGGCACAGGTGTTTATGAAACAGAAGTAAACATACCTGAAAAATACCTGGACGGGAAATTATTCTTTAACGCCGGCTGCGGTGAAAATATCCTTGAAGTAATAATTAATGATAATGAAGGAAAAGTAATACCATGGCATCCGTACAGTGTTGATGTAACAAACCTCGTTAAACAGGGTAAAAATTCAATTAAATTGAAAGTAACAAATACTTTAATAAATATTCTCGAAGGGGTTAAGAAAGAATCGGGATTATTTGTCCGGCCGAAAATAGAACACAAAAATATTTATCGTTTCAATTTATAGAAAAATATACAAATGAAACGCCAAGCAGTGCTTGTAGCAGGCAGCGCCAATATGGATCTTGTTGTATGTGCGGAAAGATTTCCCCAGCCGGGCGAAACAATCTTCGGTGAAAAGTTTGAAATGCACCCGGGCGGCAAAGGAGCAAACCAGGCTTTCTGCTGTGCAAAGCTGGGGGCAAAAACATACTTCATAGGCAAAATGGGCAAAGATGATTTCGGAAAAAGACTTTCAGCAAACATGCTGCAGGCCGGGGTGAATCTTGATCACCTGCTGATTGATGAAAAAGAGCATACTGGAACCGCTCTAATTTATGTAGACGGCAATGGAGAGAATGAAATTATTGTCATTTCCGGAAGCAATATGAAATTGACTCCCC
>JBLNGL010000559.1:0-3262 GCA_050264735.1 Ignavibacteria bacterium
ATACGCGAAGGGAGTATAAATATTGAAGAAATCGAAAATATAATTTTTGACGGCGGAGTGGTTGCATGCTGCACTATGAAGTTAAAGTCTCCCGTGAATGCCGAAATGCTGAAGAAGATGAATGAGAACAAAAATGTTTTAAGCGTTTCACACGTTTCTATATAAAAATGAATTTAAATTCTTGTAGCACGGATTATTAATCTGTGCTACAATAAATAAAAATATGAACACAAAATATCCTATTAAAAAATTCGTTGATAAAATAAATGATATATCTGAAATTCCTGAAAAAATATCATCGGGAATTATTCAAACCATAGAATATTTTGTAAATAACTTCGGAAACAAAAATGAAGTCTTAACATCTTTTAAGCCTGATCCTCAAAAATGGTCTTGTAAAGAAATTTTAGGACATCTAATAGATTCTGCAGCTAACAATCATCAGAGATTTGTACGCGCACAGTATGAGAATTCTAATTCCCTTATTTCTTATGAACAAGTGGAATGGGTAAAAATTGAGAAGTATAATGAACGGAGCTGGAAAGAATTATTATTATTCTGGCAGTCATATAATCTGCATCTTGCACATATCTTATCCAAAATGCCTCTCCAATATTTAAAGCTTCCATTTATTATCGGCTCAAATGAGCCTGTAACACTTGGATATATTATTACTGATTACCTTGGTCATATGCAGCATCATATTGATCAGATTGAAAAAAAATTGACCTGATTGTCACGAATTATCTTCCTGAATTAATAGATCTATAAAAAATTGCTCTGCATCACCTAATGAAAGAAAAAAACAAGCTTTACTTTTTTGAGAATATCTTTTTTAGTATTTAACACGTGGAAAAATCAAAAAGATTTCATTCCTGAATAAACACCACAATCAGCTTATTGCCCTGCCCCTTGATAGGCAGGTTTATTTCTTATTAATATATTAGTCCACAAGATTAATAAAACATGCTTCAAAAATTTGCTGCATTTATTTTAATTACAATTTTAATAAATGCCTGCTGCGGATCAAAAGAATCAGCCAAAATCCAAATTTCCGGCGATTACAAAAAAATTGCTGAATCAAAACTTGGGGATAATTACAAAATTATTTTTAATTCAGATTCGACATATCTTACTGCATATCAATTGAATAAAAACTCCAATGAAAATATCCGGCCTGCACTGAAATTTTTTGTTTACGATCTCTCCGAAGAAAAAATACTTTTTGAGGATAACCTTCCAAATGGAAAAGTTGAATGGATAAATGATCATCAGGTTAAGGTTTCAACTACACCCGGTATAGTTTCCGGTAAAGAGGAAAAAAACAAAAGTTTATTCGGTTATACATATGATGTAAAGCTTAAGAAGAAAATAAATCAAGATAAACAAATTCAAACACAATAAATAAAATAAAAGGAGCCTGCTATGAAAAAAGTTCTACCCCTTGCGGCAGTATTATTTGTTATTATTGTTGCGGCCGTAGTTTCGTTTACAGTTTTTGACTCTACTGACAGCGGAAAAGAGTCTGAAGCTCAGAACATTAAGGAACTGAAAACTTCAACCGGTATAATTAATCAAAATAAAAATTTACCGGAAGAACATTCATCTATATCCTCATCTGCAGCTAATAACCAATCAAATTTAATTGCCGAAAATAGAAACAACCAGTCTCTTGATGAAAAAGAGTTTTATCCAAAAGGAGTAAATCCTGCCGATTTAAAAAATGATAATCAAGAAACTACCTCTGCAAATTTAACAAAGAAGGCGATGATGGGTTTAGTTTCACAGCGAAAATTGTTTATTAAAGGAGGAGACAGGAGCGATAGGCCCGATTTATTTAGAGAATGGCAGGTTGGTATACGTACAAAAGATGGAGAAACAGCACCCGGCTACCGCTATAATTACCAGATGAAAGAATTGTCAAAATCTAAAAGCCAAATGAAATCTTTAAGTAAAGGTGCCGGAATCCAGCAATTAACCGTTGTTGAGAGGGGTCCGGGTAACGTCAGCGGAAGAACAAGGGGGATAATTATTGATCCTGACGACCCTACTCTTGATACATGGTTTACCGGTTCGGTCAGCGGAGGTATATGGAAAACAACGAATGAAGGTACTTCATGGACGAATCTTACTCCGGATCTACCAAATCTTGCTACGAGCACTTTAGCAATGGCTGAATCAGATCATAATATAATATATGCCGGTACCGGAGAAGGATTTTTTAATGTGGATCAGGTAGACGGAAGCGGAATATGGAAAAGTACGGATAAGGGTGTTACTTGGGATCCGCTTGCAAGCACTGTTAATGATCCTAATTTTGAAAATATAACCAGGCTAGTTGTTGATCCCGCCGATGAAAATATTGTGCTTGCTTCTGCAGTCCCTGGCTTCAACTATCAAAGTTTTGCGGCACTTGCCCCTTCTTCAAAAATTTTTAGATCAACGGATGGCGGAACAACCTGGGATGCGGTATATGATGCAGGTTTAAACAGCATTGAACAAATTGTTGTAGATCCAACAGACTTTAATATTCAATATGCAACAGTAAATGGTACAGGTATCATTAAATCTACTGATGCAGGCCTTACATGGAATGATGCTTCAAATGGTATTGGAGGAGTTCTGCGAATGGAGTTAGCAATTTCTCCTTCAGATCCTTCAACACTTTATTTTTCTGCTGAAGGTGGAGAAAGCGGTTCTATTCTTTATGTATCAGATGATGGTGCAGAAAACTGGTTTGCCATGGCAGATACCAGCGGATTTGATGTTCCATGGCTTGGTGGGGAAGGGTGGTATGACAATACCATTGCTGTTGATCCCTACGATAAAAATAAAATTTATGTGGGCGGTATAAATTTGTGGAGACTGGATAGAGTTGCCGGCTCCGATACTTCTGACGAACAAATAACTGATGTCGAACAAATAAATACATCTTCCTTTTTGTCATTTGTAAACTGGGGTGGTAGATATGCCGGAGGAGGATTGGATTTAGGGGAAGTTTTCCACGGCCTTAATACAGATTTAGATGAAAGTGAATATACTACAGTTGAAATTCGTTTTGGTCCCGGATTATCTCAAAAAGCTCATAGCTTTACTTTCGCCGCCGGATTTCTATATCCGTATCTCGATTATGTGGACGTTCCTTTTGAAGTATGGGATACCGATAATAACCGGCAGCTTATGGTTTCTTTCAGGGATCATGACGGAAGCGGAACTTGGAATCCCCTCGATCAAGCTTCTGCTCCCGGCGGTATTTCAAGAG
>JBLNGL010000560.1:0-6494 GCA_050264735.1 Ignavibacteria bacterium
AAAGTCATCCGTAAGGTAAAATCCCCCGATATTTACACTTGTATTTTCATCATTGTAAAGTTCAATCCAATCCGAGAAATCCCCGAAGTCAACCATATCGGGATTTGTTGAAAGGTTGGCCGAAAGAACTTCATTTATAAAAATCCGCGGGGTGGTTTGTGCAAGGATGATACCGGACTGTATTAGAACAAACGGAATAATTATAAACAAAATTAGATGTGAACTTATTATAAAGGGATAGTAAAAAAATTTTTTCATTCGATTAACAATGAATAATTAAAAATTATCAATTTTTCTTGGAGATTACTTTGAACAAGTTGCTTAATTCAGCAAAGTAAATCATCAATATTTTTGCCAAAAAAGAAGCTGTTGAATCGGGTAAATTTTGGACTCTTATTGGTTTTTATCCAATTGAATTGCTTTTACATACCTTCATTTTTCCGCAAGAGGATCTTAAAGGTTCTGAATTATAAGGTATTAAAATTTAATTCCGAATGACAGAAGAGAAATAAAGCCATTTAAGCCGATATCCATTACTTGAGTTACTTCGGCAGTTCCGGTTGTTGATTCTTCGGTTTGTTCTGCAACTTGAATCCTGGTATATCGATATCCTCCTTCGAAACCGGCAAAGAATTCTCCCAAATTAACAGAAGTCCCTATAGTAGCCTGGACGCATGGTCCCCATCCGCCTTTTGACATTTTCCAGTCATAATTGGATTGCTG
Organism: Ignavibacteria bacterium; assembly: GCA_050264735.1. Classification (GTDB taxonomy): domain Bacteria; phylum Bacteroidota; class Ignavibacteria; order Ignavibacteriales; family Ignavibacteriaceae; genus DATKLQ01. The sequence continues at coordinate 724 of JBLNGL010000560.1, forward strand.
ATAATCATTAAACCTTACTTCTTGTGTAATAAGCACAGATGCATGAGAAGCTCCAAACTGCGGGCATATTACGATTGAAAAGTCTCCGATTTTCCCGGGAATATAATGCACCTTTAACAAAATTTCATAACTGCTTATTGATCCATTTATTTTCACTGTACCGGCGTAATCCTTGTAATTAGTATAGGCAGGAGAATATAAATATCCAAAAGAAATACCTGCCCCAATCCTCTCCAGTATATTAAAAATAATTCCTGCATTCGCTAATAGTGTCGGACCAAATTCCGTTTGAGTTTCGAGTGGTAGGCCGTTATATCTATACCTCTCTGCCAGAAGAGTGTAATACTCGCTCAAATTGTCCGATGTGGTATTCCCATAACCGATGGAAACAAATGCTTTCCATGAATTGGTAGTCCTCTCTTGTTGAGAAAATAAAGATTGATGTAAAAACAAAGAAATGGAAAATATTAGAAAAGCTTGTTTCATTATAAATTACCTCCAAGATCAATAAACCATTGAGCATATGATGTTCCAACAAATAGGTAGCGTCCATTTTCGGAGCCAGCTAATGACTGAACCAGATATTTATAATTCCAAAAACGACTAACTTTTTGAGATGCTATTTCGTATTCGACAACAAGACTTGAATCATTTTCATTTTCTTGAAGAGTATAAGCAGCATACAAAAATCTTGAATTAGCTCGAATCGCAGTAATATTGTTTGCAACTTGCATTGAATCTGGTATTTGAAAAGCTCCATTTGGATTTAATGATTGTATATCCCATTCTTCGAGGATTGTATTTTGTCGAGTAATAAAGATTCTTGAATTCTTCCAATCAGGATAAAACAATCCTATTTTATCAAAAACCGAAGATTGCAATGAAAAGATTGCAGAATCACGTCTGAGGAAATAATTTTTGATTCCAATATTATCAACACCTAGCATTTTTGAGCCATCAGGTGATATGGTGAGATATCTTGCGGGACCATCAAATATGTTATATGACGCCAGGTAATTTCCGCTGCTTGTTGAAATGCTTAAATTACCATGGATATCCGAATAATATAATATGTCATTAGTTCCTACCGCAAATCCATATACATCATCCTTTGGATTCGTAGCATCATAATTTATAGAAGGATAAGAAAAATCATCAAAGGGTAAGCGATCTATTTTGACGATGACACTACCCGGACTGGGTTTTTTTATTAAAATAATTAATCTTTTTCCGTCAAGACTTTTGCTTTTAACAAAAGTTCCATTCGCATAAAGGTGTTTCATACTTAGTAATGAACAGTTTTGAGTAGAAAAAGATTCGAGCAACATCTCGTCCCGAAGGAATTTCTCAATAAAAAGAACTGAATTATCAATATCATCAACAAAATCCAATACTTCATAATGAACAGGTAGAGAATTTCCATCAAAGATGAGCGTTGTTTTATAAATTTCCAGTGGTGTATAAAGCAAACCCAAAGTTCCAAGTGAATCACTATATGTAGCTTTTTTGTATACATAAAAATAAATATTATGTTTTCCATTAGACCATCTTTTTGTATCAATACTAATCTGGAATTTAATAAGCTGCGGGCGATTTGAGTAAGTATAATAAGGCAATAGAGGGCCAGCTTCTGTTGAATCAACAAAGACAGTAATATTTTCAACGAATTCAGGTTCAAAATCAGGAAGAAATTGAAGTTCAATATTGCCTGTGACAACTTGATCCTGTGAATAATTAAGAAGGGTCGCGGTTTTGTATTTAACCGTCGGCGGATGTGCATCTTTATTTTCATACGGTTCCGGTTCCGTAAATAAATTGCATGATAGTAAGTGTAAAATAGCTGCAATGGAAGTGATTAGATATAGAGGAGTTTGTATTTTTCTTAGAATCATATTTTTTCTTATTAAATATTTAATTTGATTTAAACGGAAGCATATCCTTTTTACACCTGCGTGTCGGCATCGTGTTGAGTTGCTTCGATAAGTATACTATAACTAAATGGTTCACAATTGTCTCTTAGAATAGAAAATAAACTGATATTCCTCTCAATACATCCGGATGTAGAACTAAAGATGCATAGAATCAGCTATTATCTAAAACTCGGGATATTACTACCCATAGCACTGCATTAATAGTATCTTCATATTCAGCTGCACAAGCATATGTGGCAAAAGTACCGGCATTCATTTCTTGCGATAAAAGCTGTGTTACTTTCTGTCCTAGAGTATTATAAATTTTTAAAGTAACTAAACTGTACCATTAGTGAAAACTTTATGGTGTACTTGGATTAATTTGAAAATACTGAAATAAGAAAAGACTATTTTTTACTAAATTACCTTGAACAGGCCGTTTAATACGGTAAGTACAAAGAGCATTGCGAAAAAGGCAATCAAGTTGAGAAGTTATCTTTAAAAACAAAGAAGAAAGGTTTTGAAAAATATTTTGAATTGCATTATCTCCCTTAACAAAAAAAGACAGTCTCCCTTTGTAAATTTGAATTGCGGTATGTGGATTTATTATAATTATTATTCATTTTACCTTGATCGCTACTTGAAAAAAATTATTTACAGAAGCTATTACCTCATATTCAATATAATTGATTTTTGTCCATTCCGAGAAAGCCTTAAATTCATGCATTGGAACATTAAACTCATCAAATATTATAATATCACCTCTTCCGATATACGGTGTAAGTGAGTGCAGCACATAACTGGTTGAAGAATATAAATCCGCATCCATATGAATTATTTTTTTTCTTTTTAAATCATATTTATTTAAAAACTCATTTAAACTTTTTTGAAACAGTCCATTAATAAGTATCGACCTTTTATCATGAAATTCCGGGACTTCTGCCTTTGGTTTCATGTCTCCAATATTGTAGGGCCCCCATTTTTCCGGTAATCCTGTAAAAGTGTCAAAGCCGTAAAACCTTGATTGCTCATCTTTTATTCTGTTTAACCACCATTTAAATGAATTGCCATTGGCAACTCCGAACTCTAAGTAATCAATATTTCCATTTATTACTTCATGCTTTAAAATATAATCATAAAGTTCATAACGTTTATTATAATTTCTTTTTATTGAATAGAAATCATTCATACCATTTTTTTTGTTGTTTGAAATCCACTTTGACACCTCAGCTAGATGGCTCAACAATAAGAGGAATTTTTGAGGAATAAATAAATGCAGTTTAAAATAAAAAAATAGTTCTTTTAACTTGTATTTTATCAGAATTTGAATTTTCTTTTTCATAATAGCTTTTTTATCCAGTAACGATCTTGAAATTCCCGACTAAAACAAGATTACTGTTTATTACAAGTACCGCATTTTTATCTAATTAACATCATCTTTTTTGTTTCCGAAAATCCATCAATAAATATTTTATAAATATACAATCCCCTTGTCAAATAATCTGCATTAAATTCTATTTCATAATTTCCAGCTGTTTTTTCTTCATTTGATAAAGTTTCCACTTCTCTCCTTAAAAGATCATAAACTTTATAGTGTAACGCTGGCAGAGGATCTAATAATAACCATTGGATTTGCGGTTAAGCTGCTGCTAAGAACGAGATGGCTTCGCCCTGTAGGTCACATTTTTTTTATTAACCATGTCATGCTTTACGAACACTGCTCCAATGAATGCGGAATTTCACTAAATGGAATTTATTTAAAATTGCGACTTTTAATGATTAAAAAATTGATTATGTTTTAGATAAGATCCCCATAATCAAATCTCTTTATTTCCATCCGCCAAACCCCTAAAAACAGAAAATTATTTTACAAACTAACTCAATTTCTATTTATTGGCAAGAAAATTTTTCAATAAGATATTTGATTTTTAATCCTATTTCTAACAAATCTTAAGGATAATTTTTTCTTTGGTGTAAGAACAGCAATTAATAGCTATTAATTAAGTCAAAGGAAATTTAAATTCGTAGAAATTTGTGTTCGTGCAGCTTTATTTATTCTGATAAAGGGGAATGATACAGAAGTTACTCTAAATTAAGTTTAAATTATTTATTTTTATAACCAACCCTGTAGTTAAAAAACTTCCTCTGGGGTATAAATTTTACCTGACCTTGTCTCGGTTATGTTTTGATCGGAATGAATATATTTTACGATTTTATAATATAATTAAATTATTTTTCTATAAAGTCCCATTTTGTATTTTTTATTTTTCTAAATTAAATCCTATAAATATCCACCATAGAATTGGTTTCTGAATATGATGTAAGTCTTGTAAGTTATTTTATCCATATCAGTTAAAGAGGTTAGAAAATGAAAAAAGGATATTTGATAATTATATTTTCCATAATATTAGCAAGTTCAGCCTATTCACAGAATAAAGGATTTGGTTTAGGTATTATATTCGGAGAACCTACGGGAATAAGTGCAAAACTATGGTCCGGAAGCAATAACTCATTTAATTTTGCGGCCGCTTGGTCATTCAAAGAAGATGGGCATTTGCTTCTGCAGGCTGATTATGTTTGGCATAATTTTGATCTTATTGCAGTAAAATCGGGAAGACTTCCTTTGTACTTTGGCATAGGAGGAAGAACAATTTTTGCTGATGATCCATTACTCGGCGTGAGGGTTCCTGTCGGTCTGAATTATCAGTTCGAATCAGCACCAATTGATCTCTTCTTTGAACTTGTTCCAATTCTTGATTTAATACCATCAACAAATTTCGATTTTGGAGGAGGTCTGGGGGTAAGATTTTGGTTTAATTAAAAATATTTATTATTCTCACTTCATTACTGAATGATCTCATAATCCTCATTCGTCTTATCAGAAAGGTGCAAATGGGATTTTCAAAAATTTTTGATGAACCATTTCCGGGTTCTAAACGATATACAACAATTCAGAATGGGCTTAAAGTGGTAGACTTCATATTCTTATTAGAATATATTTAATTATCAAGTATTTGAATCAATTTAAAGTTATACTCTAAATAAAAATAGATTCTCAATTATGCTGCCGAAAGAAAGAGTAAAAGCTGCAATGGATTTGGAAAAACCCGATCGAACTCCGCTGATGTGCCAGTTCAGCATCGGTCATATGCTGATGCAGCTTAATGTATCCCCTTCCGAATTCTGGTTTGATGCAGGTGTTTATGAAAAAGGATTATTAGAGTTAAGAGAGATTTATGATTTTGACGGAATTCTTATTAGTCTTTTTGGTCATGATCCATTCTGGAGAAAAGAGGTTGTTAATATTGAACCTTTCGGAGATGGTGAGAAAATTGAATGGAAAAACGGAGACATTACATATTGCCTTAAAAATGATTTACCTCAATATGAATTTAAATTTCAACCAGTTTCTCCTGAAATTTCCGAATTAACTGAAGAAACACTACCGCAGAGTATTCATTATATCCCGGTTTCACAGAACCTCCATTTCAAAATTCAACAGGAACATAAGTTCGATATTATCCGGAATATTTTAAATAAAACGGGGAATAAATATTCGATACACGGGGAAATAACTTCCCCTTTTGATTATATGCTTGATCTATTGGGAATCCAGAATGCATTACTTTATTTACTAATGGAACCGGAAAAATGCAGGTTGATCTTAAATCATTTCACTAAACTCTTAAAAAATTTAGCAGCAGAAATGTGTCAAACAGGGATCGACGCAGTAAAAATCTCTTCTCCTTTTGCAGGTTCCGGATTTATATCACCTTCAGATTATGCCGAATTCGTTCTTCCATTCGAAAAAGAAATTGCCGAAGAAATAAGAATGAACGGAGTACACGTATACACGCACAC
>JBLNGL010000561.1:0-3636 GCA_050264735.1 Ignavibacteria bacterium
AGAGGACCCCGTAATGCTGACGGAAGCCTGCCGGACATTAATTTTTTACATCTTGCTCCGGGAAGCGATCTTATTAATGGAGGTACTGATGTCGGGCTGCCTTTTGCCGGCAGCGCTCCTGATTTAGGCGCGTTTGAAACCGGATTGAATGTGCCGGTAGAACTGACTGCGTTTTCAGCATCGGTTTCTGGAGAATTAATTGTACTTAACTGGACTACTGCTACAGAGCTCAATAATTACGGATTTGAAATTCAAAAAAAATTTGTTAATGAATTTACAACAGTAGGATTTGTTAAAGGTTCCGGCAGCTCTGTTGAACAGCATCAGTATCATTTTATTGATAAGAATATTGCACCCGGATTTAATTCTTACAGACTCAGACAAATCGATTTCAACGGTTCATCAAGCTATTCTAATGAGATTCGAATAAACTTTAACGGACCCTATAAATTCAATCTTTCGCAAAATTACCCCAATCCTTTTAATCCGGTTACGTTAATAAGTTTTTCATTAGCGGAAAACGAACCGGTAAGTTTATTAATCTATAATATGCTGGGTGAAAAAGCTGCTGTATTAATTGATAATGAAATGAAAGAGCCAGGTTATTATAAATTAAACTTTAATGCCGAAAACCTTTCCAGCGGGACTTATTTTTATGTTTTAAGGCAGGGGGAAAAAATGCTTTCAAAAAAAATGATTCTTATTAAGTAAAGAATAAAATGAGAAAATATTACCAAATTATAATTTCTTTTCTCTCGCTTTTATTATTCCCGACTTTTATCTGCACCGGAGTCGATCAAAAGGATTCGGGATGGAAACAGCTCCATTCCATAATAAAGAATATTAACCCGCCTAGCTTTCCGGAAAAAGAATTTAACATAACCTCATACGGAGCGGCAGGAGACGGAAAAACAGACTGCACAAATGCATTTAAAAGTGCGATAGAGGATTGTGCAAAAAACGGAGGGGGAAAAGTTATTGTTACCAAAGGAATTTTTTTAACCGGTGCTGTTTATCTAAAGAGTAATGTAAATCTTCATTTGCTTGAAGGTGCAGTAATTAAATTTAGTGCTGATCCGGAAAAATATCTCCCTGCTGTTTTTACCAGGTGGGAAGGGGTTGAATGCATGAATTATTCTCCTCTCATCTATGCATATGAACAGGAGAATATTGCTGTTACGGGAAAAGGAATTTTGGACGGACAAGGGAGCAGTGAAAATTGGTGGAGCTGGAAAGGAAAATCCGATTCGGGATGGAAGAAAGGGATGCCCAGGCAGAATGAAGACAGGGATACACTTTTTAAAATGGCTGAAAATAATGTTCCTCCTGAAAAAAGAATATTCGGCGGGGGGCATTATTTGAGGCCTAATTTTATTCAGCCCTATAAATGCAAAAATGTTTTAATTGAAGGAGTAACTTTCAAGGATTCTCCGATGTGGTTTATTCATCCTGTTTTATCTCAGAATGTTTCCATATTGAATATTACCGTTGAGGGATTAGGACCTAATAACGACGGCTGCAATCCTGAAAGTTCGAAAGATGTTTTAATAAAAAATTGCCGGTTTAATACGGGAGATGACTGCATTGCAATTAAATCCGGGAGAAATAATGACGGAAGAAGACTAAATGTTCCTAGTGAAAATATTATCATACAGAACTGCATGATGAAAGAAGGTCACGGAGGGGTAGTGATAGGGAGTGAAATTTCGGGCGGGGTAAAAAATGTTTTTGCCGAAGAATGTGAAATGGACAGTCCGAATCTTGAAAGAGCTTTAAGGAAAAAAACAAATTCTATTAGAGGCGGAACAATTGAAAATATTTTTATGCGAAATATAAAAGTGGGCGAAGTAAGTGAAGCGGTTATTAAAGTGGATTTCTTTTATGAAGAAGGGGACAAGGGAGAATTTACTCCGGTTGTAAAAGGCATTTTCGTGGAAAATCTCACCTCGGGAAAAAGCGAATATGCAATATGGATGAAAGCATATGAACGTTCACCGGTTTCCGATATTGAATTAAAAAACTGCACCTTTAAAAATGCTGAAAAAGAAAACGTTTTGGTAAATGTAAGGAATTTAAAAGTTGATTCGGTCTTCGTAAATGATGAACAATTAATCTTTAGCAATGATTAGTATAATGTTAAGTTTTTTGAATTAAAATGAAAAAAAGATTTACCGTTATCTGGTCTGAGATAGTAATTATAAAAGTTCTTTCTTTTTTTCTTTTCTTATCAAGCTACTCTCTCGCACAAAGAAGTAAAATTGAAGGGGTAATAAAAGATGCCGTAACAGATGAAGCATTAATTGGGGCGAATGTAATAATTTTAAACACAAATTTAGGGGCAGCCACGGACATTGAGGGAAAATATTTCATTCTCAACGTTCCAGTTGGTACATACCAGCTGCAGGCCTCAATGATAGGTTACTCAAAAAAATTAGTAGTAGATGTTGTCGTATCATTGGATAGAGTTGCAAAAATTGATTTTGAACTTAGCTCCGAAGCAATACAGCAGGAAGAAGTAATTGTTACAGCAGAGAGGAACGTGCTTCATAGAGAGGTATCGGGTACGCAGATAGTCGCTACTAATGATCAGATAGAAAAGGTGGCGGGCGTGAGGGAGATATCCAGCTACTTGATGCTGCAGCCGGGTGTTTCCGTGGAAAATGGCTTTATATCAATCAGGGGCGGCTCCGCAGATCAGACAGGAACCTTTGTGAATGGTATTTCTTATACCAATGCTGCCGTCGGAAATGCTGAAACGAGTATACCTTTAAGTGCTATTGATCAGGTTTCTGTTTTATCCGGGGGCTTTAATGCAGAGTACGGAAATTTTCGCTCAGGATTAATTAATATTGTCACTAAAACTGGAGCAGGGAACAAATATCACGGAACAGTTACAATCACCGGGAACAATCCGCATTTGAAAAGATTCGGATACAGTTTAAGTGATCCTTACGGACCGGCTTTAAGGCCGTACCTGGATCCAAGGGTAGCTTTCGTAGGAACTTCAGAAGCATGGGAAAACGATCCGTATCTACGCAATCAGCATGATGCATTTAACGGCTGGATTAGTCTTGCCAACACTTTCAATAGCCAAAATCCTGCTGTACCCGTCACTCCATTTGATTATTATCTGCTTGGAGCCTGGATGCACATGGCAATTCCCGATTATGCCGGGCTTGAAGCTCTGCCTGATGAGGTAAAAGCGGAGATTGGATATCATCCCGTTTCGGAAGAACAAAAAAATTTATTTGAACAGCATGCCTGGGACGAAGAAGGGATGGATTATAATATAGATATCGGATTTGGAGGACCGCTTCCGTTTATAAGCAGTGCTCTGGGAGATGCAACCTTCTATATTTCCCATTCAACAAAGGAGAAAAATTATGTTGTCCCGGTATCTAGAAAAAGTGAAAATTCATATTTAACGTTAGCTACTTTAAAATCAAACCCTGTTCAAAGCTTAACTCTTAATTTAAATTTTTTAATAAAAAGGCAGCTTGGAGTAAGTCCGATAAAACCTGCTTTCGGCGATTTTCCGGATTTAAGGAGAGGTACTTCAGAAAACGGTGATGATGACGGCGACGGCGGATTTTTGCCTGAAAATAATTTAAAGCAGTTCAGCCGGCTGAAAGATTT
>JBLNGL010000562.1:0-6106 GCA_050264735.1 Ignavibacteria bacterium
AAGAGTATACTAAGCAATAATAGAATTTTTTTCATGTTGCACTCCTTTTTTTGATTAATTGAAGAATAATTATTTTAGATAAATCAGCTTTTTAGAAAATAAATTGTCCTTTGTTCTTATAGTGAAAAAATAAATACCGCTGCTTAGATCGTAAGAACTCTGATTATGAGCATTCCAGATTACTTTATTATTCCGGAAATCTAGATTGTTAAAAGTTGTTATCAATCTTCCCATTACATCAAATATTTTCATTTCAACTATTTCTTTTGAATTTATATTAAATTTAATTGTTATTGATCCATTGAAAGGATTGGGATATGCGTCGATAGAATAGCTTGTGGGGACAACCTGCTGTACAAGCTCAATACCGGTAACATTATTATATAATTCAAAGAAATTATCCCCGGAGTAATTTTCACCACCTGCATTATTAGAGATTACTACTGAATGATTTAATGAATTATACCCTGTAGAATCCTCCCACAATTCATCATTTGCCAATCTAATTGCATAACTAGGATTATCGTGAAGACGAGGTTCAGGGTCGGAAAGGAATAAAAATAAATCGTATTCACCTTCAGGCATATCTGCCGGCATACCTCCGGTGATTGCAACATTTGCAGTATCTCCGGAGAGCCATAATCGGGGATCTTCATTAGTTAATAATCTGAATTTTCTTTTATCATTGTTATTCCTTAAAATCATTTCTAGATTTCTCGGATTGAAAGGACTGGCAAATCCCTTGTTTGCAATTTTCATATCAATATTAAAGATGCCCGATGGTTTAATGCTGTCTGAAACTTCTGCTTCAATTAATTCAAAACGGTATCCGAGTCTTCTTTTTATTTCTTCCATGCACCCTTCGCTGACCCACCTGTTAAGAACATCCTCATGATAATCTTTATTTAAGACCGACCAATGCATTCTTGCTAAATCTTCCAGGGCATCTTCACAGCCGGCATAACCGCAATCGCAGCAAGTTTCTCCTCCCTGCGGAACAAACCTGTTATCCGTGTTAAGGTATGTTTTATCACCTTCAACATTATTATCCAGATAAGTTCCATAATCGGTTGCACTTGCAAGGAAGCAATCGTTATGTGCGCCGGTCCTTGATTTATTAGATCCTGAAAACGCCTCTTCAATTGTCAACGGGACAGAGTCCTCAAAAATTCTTCTTTTGTAATCGGGGGTTCGTATCACTACCGATCTTTTTTCCGGTAATGCATCCAAGAGAGAAAATAAAACTGTCCTGCGGCTGTTAGTATTATTTAAGCTGTGGGATGAATAATACCATTCTCCCCACGCACCGATAAAACCGGCCTCTATATATGCTATCACATCGTAATTTTCTTCGAGAACCGGAGTTAATTGATTGATGTGCAGCAGGATTGTATCAAGTGCCGCATCATCGCCATTTTGATTATTTGTATAAGAGAAACGAAGAACCAGTTTAACTCCGCCTATACGCGCTTCATTAAGATCATTTTGAAGTGTAGTTAAAAAGCTTTCCGGTAAAGGAATGTCATTGTATTGGGGTATTGTATAAATACGCTGTATGACTGAAACATATTCATTCTTTAAAATATTTATAAAACTTTGCGTTACCGGATTGCTTCTGTAGGCCGAAAATCCTCTTTCCGGATTAATAAATAATTCATCAGTCCCTTCATATATAATAGTTGTTTGAGGTAAGGATCTTGCACCTGTTATTAACAAAAAGATGATCAGGATAATATTTTTTGAGATTGATATTCTTGTAAGCATTTTTATAACTAAATCTTTTTGGATCTTTTAATAGTTACAACCATTCCTCTTTCTATTTCAGGAATGATAAAACTGAATTCTGTACCGGAATGGACTGATTTAATCTCTGATTCTTTACCTAAAAATGGAAGTAAAATTACCTCTTCATTGCCTAAAGATTCATCATAATCAATTTTGATTTCTTTTATTGATCTGTCATTAGAATTACAGGATTCGCATAGTCCTTTTACGTTCGTCAAAAAGATATTGATATTCCCATCTGAAGCACTATATGATGCAATGATATCTATAGGTGCCTGAATTTTTAATTTTGGCAGGTAAGAAGTAGATTCATTTAAAAGAGTTAGTAACTCTTTTTTAGCTTCGTCAATTCTCTTTGAAGTACGACTTTCGATGAAGTATGTGTTAAGATCATTATTAATTATTTGAGAATAGTTTTTACCGGGGCAGCTTTGTATATAAATGTAATTTTTGTTATTAGTTTTTTCAAAGACTTCTTTTAGCGCATTACTTTTCCTAACTTCTTTATACTCATCGTACTTGCCTGTCTCTCCTGTAACAATGAATTTTGTTCCTTTTTCAGCTAATCTCTTAAAGGCATTTATTTCATCTTCGCTCAAACATTTTACATCCGGAAGAATTAAAATTGCGGGAGAGAGTTTTTCAATGGTACGGGGAGTGACAATCTGAGACTCTATTTGCGAATGAATTAATAAATTCAGAAAACCGCGGTAGCTGTCTATAAAATCTTTGCTGAAGTAGTTTCTTGTAATATCGGAGAAGTAGATGCTTACCGGCTGAAGAGGAACTCGCTGCGAATAAAACATATCTTCATATTTAGAAACCCATTCGTATACTGTTTTTCTCGTTTCAATATCGTTTGTTCCGGACATTACATATCCTTTTACATCCCACATATTCGTTCCGGAAAAAAGCTGCGAGGCAAAAAGACTTTTTATTGCTTCAGCAGGTTTTACTTTTTCATTATCGTGCCAGGAATAACTTAACATCCATGAAGCTTTATTTTCGGCAAAAGCTCTGAAAGTTTGCATTCCAATTATATAGTTGTACCAGTCTAAAGGTGCTCTGTCGGAAGCATAATATTCACCTTCACTGTACTCATGGGCAATTACATCAACCACATCATACATTTGATAAACATCTGCACCAACTCTTACAGCTTCCTCCCCGATGCCGGGATAGATTTCGGCAATTGTCTTGCATTCAGGATTAACCTCCTTGATATTCCGATCAATCTCTTCCATAAAATCCGTTAGAGTTTGAATTCTGAAAATAATCCACTTGATAAATCCGGGATCATCATAGTTGCCTAATTGAATATCTTCCCTTGCATTCAAGCCGGTTTCTTGTTTGAAAGCCGCAACCGTGTAATCATCAAAACTTGCCCAGGTATTTTCCCAGCCTTCGAAATGCGTCATCCAGTATGGTATATCCACATAAATCCCATCGATTCCGGTTGCTGCAATTTCTCTTACCCGCTGCATATAAATTTTACGCCACTCCGCTGCATAAGGACTTATCCAGACATCTTCATCACCTTCATCAATCCAGAATGCATCATTGCCTCCAAACATAGCGGGCCTTCCATTTATATCTCTCTGCACCCAGTCGGGATGGTCTTTGAAAAAAGTATGTTCTTTATTTTCAGCATCTGATGTTATGCATTCAAGTCCTGCGATGTAAACAAAGGTTTTATTATTAACGCTGTGCGCCTTTTCAGTTATTTCCCGGATAGCCTTTAATTTTTCTTCCGGGTTAATAAAACTTTCGTACCGTCCGGTAATATCGTTGTCTACCTCAATTCCGTAAACAAAAGTTTCGGAAGCAGATTTGATGATTGAATCAACATTGTCCGGGGATAAAGGATGACCGGCTATCCTTACCTTGTGTGTCCAATTTTGCTGGGCATTTATATCTATAGAAATAAATGATAGGAAGAAAAAGAGTAAAATTTTATTTAGGCTGACTGATTTCATTTCAAACTTCAGTTTAGCATTGAAACAATTTTCAATTTCTGTTCAATTAGTTTTTGAATTTCATTTATTGCTAAAGGAAAGATTTTCCGCAAATCTATCTCATCAGTATTCTGCATCTTTTCTTTCAAAGTTTTTATAAAAAGATCTTTCGTTTCGGTAGCAATGTTTACTTTAGATATTCCATTCTTTATTGCCTGCTTCAGCATATCCGCCGGAATCCCGGATCCGCCGTGAAGAACCAGGCATGCATCAGTAATTTTGCTTATCTGAATTAATCTTTGAATATCAAGCTTCGGCTCACCTTTATAAAATCCATGCTTTGTTCCAATCGCTACTGCCAGAGATGAAACACCAGTCTCTTTTACAAACCTTTCAGTTTCCGAAGGATTTGTAAATTTATCCGGTTCAATTTCGGAATTAGGTTTGGGAACTGCCCCTAATTCAGCTTCAACATTAACATCATACGTCGAAGCTATGCCTACAACCTGTTTTGTAATCTTAATATTTTCTTCGATCCGTTTATCGCTTGCATCAATCATTACAGAATCAAAACCCTCATCGAGACATAGCTTTATCAGTTTTACATCCCGGCAATGATCCAGGTGCAGCCAGGAAATGACATTAAATTCTTCCGATACTGATCTTCCGATTTTTACCGATGTTTTTAATCCCATATACTCAATTGAATTTTTTGTTAATTGAAGAATGACCGGCTGCTGCATCTTGGCGGCTGCTTTTACAATTCCTTCACATGTTTCAAAATTGTAAAAGTTTGCAGCCAGTAAAGCTTTATGATTTCTTTTTGCTTCTTTTAATTTTTCCAGTAATTTCAATAAACGTATCCGAATTTTTCTTCAGCTATTTTTAGAATCTCTTTATAGTTTGTAAAGGCGGCAGTGCCTCCTGCTGCCGTGGTATTAACTGCACCCATCAGATTTCCGAATACCTGACATTGCGGCAAATCCTTTCCACTTACATATTTGAATATGAAGCCTGCATTAAAACTGTCGCCGGCCCCAATTGCATCTACTATATTATTGTTTAAAAAAGATTCCTTAAAAATTTCTTTCCTTTTGCTTACCAATAGAGACCCTTTACTTCCCATTTTTACAACGAGATGATTTACGAACGGGGTAATTTTATTTACGGCATCTGCTAACGAATTTTCTTTTGTTAAAAACAATAATTCCTGCTCATTCGGAAGGAAAACATCTACACAAGGAAGCACTTCTTTATAGTTGAGCTCCCATTTTTCATCCGGGTCCCATTGCATATCAAAAGAAGTTGTCAAACCCGAAGTTTTTGCCGACTGGAATAATTCCTTTACATTTTTTTTCATTCCGGGCTGAAGATAATAGGAAGAGAAATGCAGATGTTTTGCTTCTACCAAAATATCCATAGGAATATCTTTTAGAGTCAGATTATTCATTGCTCCCTGGTAAGTTATCATTGCTCTGTCTTCACTGTAATTCAATACTATTGTCGCACCCGTATTAGTTTTCTTATCTTTTATTATTAAATCTACGCCAACACCTTTTTTCAATAATTCATCTATCATCAGCTTTCCAAAATTGTCATCACCTATTTTCCCTATGAAAGCAACCTTAGCACCCAGAGAACTCAAATTACTGGCAAATATTGCAGATGAACTTCCCAGCGTTACAGTCATCTCTTTGGCTAATTTTTCTTTTCCCATTTCCGGAAAAGATTCAATCTTATTCAGAATAATATCTACGTTTAATTCGCCGACTACTATTACATCAAACTTTTTCGGCTTCACTTAAATTTCCTTTTTGGATTTCTGATATAGTTTCTTCAGAAGTATCTTCAATCGCCATTAAGAAAATTGAAATTAGTGCCAACACCATCCCCATTATAATTAAGGGATGAGGTATTACTTGATATATTAAAAGTGAAATGACTATTGTAATAACCGGCGCTACTGCATTTGTCATTGGACTTACTATTATGGCCTTACCATATTTAAATGCGTAAACGATTGTTAAAGCACCAATAGAATTTAATATTTGAATTAAGGCTGCCAAGTAAGGACCATTTATTCCCCAATTAATATTTTGATTGAAATCAGTCATCATCAAAGCAAAGGGAATTAATAAAAGTCCGGTAATCATCATGTAGAAAAAAATGCTTTCGGCTTTCATAGTTTGATTAGCAAACCTCATTACAAAAGCCTGAAATCCCCAAGCAAGAAATACTATCAGAGATAAAATTATCCATAAATAGCCGGAACCTCTGGAATTTCCTGTAGGCTGGTATGAAATCAGAATAATTGCAGCCAGAGCTAATGCAATTCCTATCCATCCTTTTTTTGAAGCTCTTTCTTT
>JBLNGL010000563.1:0-6426 GCA_050264735.1 Ignavibacteria bacterium
GTAACTCAAACAAGAACAGATTCCGTACAGATTGTAGGATACAAAAACGGCAGAGTATTTAAATCTTACATGCGCATTTCAGACGATAAAGTATTAGGCTTACCCGTTACATCATATATTAATGATTTTAGCTCAGATACAACCAGTTTTTCAGGAACAGGATTTACAATATCCCAGCAATTTGGTTTTAGCAGCAAAGCGATTCACTCAGATCATCCCTATTCAGATAATAATAACTATACATTCCAGCTATTGATCCCCATTATTGTTGGGCAGAATGGGAGTTCAATAAGCTACAAGGATGTAGCATTAGTCGAACCGGGCGATCCGGGTTCGGTTTTCGGAGATGAAAATTTCTGGGATTATGTAGTTGTTGAGGGAACAAAAGACGGCATAACATGGCTTCCCTTAGCTGATGGCTATGATGCAAGAAGAGACAGCATTTGGCTTGAAGTGTGGGATGCCGACAGTTCCGCTGATTCAACTCTGTTCCGTCCGGAAGCAATAAATATTTTAGATACTTTCTCAGCCGGAGACACTATTTTAATAAGATTCAGGTTTTTTGCAGATGGAGCAGTTAACGGCTGGGGATGGGTAATAGATGATCTTGTAATTCAGGAAACAGTTGTCGGGGTTACAGGTTTGCCTAAAATTCCTGTAAGTTACAGCTTGTCTCAGAATTATCCGAATCCTTTCAATCCCACAACAATAATTAAATACCAGCTTCCGAAGCAGGAGAAAGTTACCCTGGAAATATTTAATGCCTTAGGACAAAAAGTAAAAACACTGGTAGACGAAATAAGGAATGCCGGTTATTACCAGGAAACCTGGAACGGCACAAACGATAATAACATTAATGTTGCAACCGGTGTTTATATCTACAGACTGTTGGCTGGAAATTTCGTAATATCCAAAAAGATGATCCTGCTGAAATAAGCGGTGCAACCTTCAAGGTTAGCACAGCTAAAACAATCCGAAACCCTTGAAGGTTTAAGGACTATTAAAGAGCGGAGCATTAAAGTTCCGCTCTTTTTTTTATTTTATATTCTTCTCGAAACATTGACTACATCAAACATTATTTCAGCAGCAAAAGTTTTTTAGTCGCAGAAAAATTTCCTGCTTCCAGACGGTAGAAATATACTCCGCTTGACAAGCCCGCGGCGTTCCATTTTATTGAATGATTTCCTTCAGGCAATTCTTTTCTAATTATGACTGCAACCTCTTTACCGTTTATATCATATATTTTTAGGAATACAAATGATGAGTTGGGTATAGAAAAATTTATTGTTGTACTTGGGTTGAAAGGATTAGGATAACTCTGCTCAAGCCTGAATTCAACAGGAACTTTATTTTTTTCTACATTTGTACTTGGACTCGTCAGTGCAATAGTTTCTCCATGTCTTACAACTAATTTGTTAGAGGGCGTGAATAAATTAACATTGCCCTCATTGAAGTCATCAGGTGTAGCCTCAGTATGCATTGGTATACTGAAATCTGCCTGGATAGCATTTGCTGCTTGAGTTGCTTCTTCAGCTCCCATGTTAAAAACACCATCTATCGGCAATAAAGCATAAGTTATATTACTATCTGCTAAGTCTGCCATTTCGGGGATATTATCTGTATCGCCCGCATGGTAAAGCTTTATGCCGTTGAATTCCACAATATATCCGACACATTGGTTTCGATTATGGTTCTGGCTATTCACACTATATGCAGCAACTGAGTATATTTTAATATTATCTACATTAAAAGTCTGGAATTCGCCGCTTAAATTCGCTTCAGCGTAAGTTATAACTGTACAGATCGATTTCTGGGTAACTAAACTTATATTGTTATGATCTTGATGGGAATGGGTAACAAGTATAATATCTGCTGAATCGGAATAATCTCCGGGAGTTTGATACGGATCTATGTAAATTATTTTCCCATCTGCGGTTTTGATTTTCATGCTGGCATGACCGATGTTATGCAAAGAATCAGCCGGCAGCTGCGGAAATGCTTCATCAATATTAAATAAGGAAATCAAAATCGATAATAAAAGGTGCCTGATATAAATAAAAAATCTATATCTTAGTATATTCATACGACCTCCATTCTAAATTATGTTCAGTTAATAATCAGTTCAGCATATCAATAATTTTTAAATTGCATAATTAGTGCAGTAATTTAATTGATAGAGGACATTATTAGGAGTTTTAAAAAATATTAATCACATTCTGCATAAAAAAATCGGGATGGACAGGAATAAATTAAAAACTTTTTTTGCATTTGGCGCTGTATATATTATTTGGGGTTCTACATATCTCGCAATACGTTATGCAGTGGAAACTATTCCTCCTTTTTTAATGATGGGGAGCCGTTCCCTTCTCGCAGGTCTTGTACTTTTTAGCTTAAGCCGTTTTAAAGAAAACTCCCGAATTAAACGGGAAAATTTGCTGCCATTATTTATTATAGGTACCTTATTTTTTCTTGTTGCACACGGTCTGCTGGCATGGTCGCAGCAGCATGTGCCTTCAGGACTGGCGGCTGTTTTAGTTGCATCCGAACCGCTTTGGATACTGCTGATCGAGTTTCTTTTTATCAGGGACACGAGGGTAAGATTGAAAGGAATTACAGGGCTGATTTTAGGCTTTATAGCAATAGCATACCTTATACTCTCTTCTAATAAAGTTTCCTTTAACGACGGAAATTTTATCGGTTCATTAATAATAATTCTCGGCGCATTATCTTGGGGAACAGGTGCAGTATATTCACGGGTAGCTAAGCTCCCAAAATCGGCTATGTTATCGGCTGGTATGGAATTGATTATCGGGGGCATTCTGCTTCTGCTTACTGGATTTCTTCTTAAGGAAAATCAAGGACTTGTTATATCTCAAATTTCAGCCCGCTCTGCATTTAGTCTAGGATATCTGATTATATTCGGATCAGTCATAACATTCACTGCTTATGTATGGCTGCTCGGTAAAACATCAGCTACGCGTATTTCTACACATACATATGTAAATCCGGTAATTGCTGTTTTTCTGGGATGGATCATCGGAGGGGAAATTATATCATATTCGTTGCTTGCTGCGACAATTGCTATTGTTGTTTCTGTTTATCTTGTTCTTCATGATCAGTATCAATTAAAAAAGACAGAAAATATTTATTAAAGGAGGATTACTTTATGATCAATTTTTTGATTTTAGCTATAGCAGCTGCAATTGCTGCCTCGGCCTATTCTCAGCAGAATTTTGAAAAAGATACAATTTCTACTTCAGGAGGTGATCTTACAATCACTTTTATCGGTCACGGAACATTAATGTTCAATTACGGCGGGAAAATAATACATGCAGATCCTTATAGTAAATTAGCAGATTATTCTGCCCTTCCGAAAGCAGATATTATTTTGATTACCCATCATCACGGGGATCATCTTGATCCGAAAGCCATTGAAAAAATCCGAACTGAAAAGACTGCCGTAATGCTTACCAAGGCAGCCTCTGAACAAATTATAGACGGAACTATTATGAACAACGGTGATAAAACAACAATCGACGGAATTCAAATTGAGGCAGTGCCCGCATATAACATTCAGCATAAGAGAGATAACGGTGAGCCTTTTCACCCGAAAGGCACCTGCAACGGTTACGTAATCACTTTCGGCGATAAAAAAGTTTATGTAGCAGGCGATACGGAAAATGTTCCTGAAATGAAATCATTAAAGAATATTGACGTAGCATTTTTACCAATGAATTTACCCTATACCATGACTCCTGAAATGACGGCAGACGCAGCAAAATCTTTTAAACCAAAGATTTTTTATCCTTATCATTTCGGCAATACGGATTTGAATAAATTAACCGAATTAATGAAAGATACTCCGGATATTGAAGTCCGGGTAAGAAAAATGAATTGAACATAATCTCATAAAGAATTATTAAGGAAGACCTTTGAGAATAAAGGAATTAGCGAAAGATCTGAATTATCCCCAGGGGGAATATTCAACTAACTACAATATCAATAATCCCATTACAATAAACACCGTATAATCGGTATTATATTTCTGATTTTTAGTTAAGATATATGGTATTGTTTTATTCACAGCGCAGTTTTGTCAAAATTAATACGAGATAAAAAAATCACGATGTTAAGTTATCATTTTTATTTCCAATTTTATAATTTGTTTTATACTTTTAATCAATTTAATAAACAGAATTCTGTTTAATGAAAATTCACCAGGCATTATTAAAATATTTCGGTTTTCATTCCTTCCGCCAGGCGCAGCAGGAAATAATTGAAGCTATTATAAAAGGAAAAAATGTTCTCGCCGTTCTTCCCACAGGCGCCGGTAAATCGGTTTGTTATCAGATTCCGGCTCTTGTATCCGAAAATTTTTCAATTGTAATCTCCCCTTTAATTGCATTGATGAAAGACCAGGTAGACGCTTTAAATAAAAATGAAACTATTGCCGCATTTATCAACAGCACAATGGATCTCCATGAAGCGGAAAAAGTTCTTCAGGATATTTCATACGGAAGAATTAAACTGCTTTATGCTGCGCCGGAGAGACTGGAAAGCATAAATTTTGCGGAAAGGATAAAAAAGCTGAATCCTGAATTTCTCTTTGTAGATGAAGCGCACTGCATCAGCGAATGGGGGCACAGCTTCAGGCCGAGCTACCGGAAAATTAATGAATTTGCAAAATATATCGGCATCGAAAAGATTTCCGGATTTACGGCTACTGCTACGCCGGAAGTTGTAAAAGATATTGTTGCTCAGCTGAATCTGAAGGATCCGCAGGTTTTTGTAAGAGGATTTGAACGCGGGAATCTAAACCTGAATGTCATTCTCGCCAGGAAAAAAAAAGAGAAAGTGCTCGAGCTTATCTCAAGGTATAAAACACCTGCAATAATCTATACAGCGTCAAGAAAAAATGCAGAAGAAGTAAATGAATATCTAATAATGAACAGAATTAATTCAGCTTATTATCATGCAGGCTTAGCGCCCGAGATTAGAAGAAAAGTCCAGGAGGATTTCTTAACCGGAAAATTAGCAATTATTACGGCTACCAATGCTTTCGGAATGGGAATAGATAAAAAGGACATCAGGCTTATCATTCATTATAATACTCCCGGTTCAATTGAAAATTATTACCAGGAAATCGGACGGGCTGGAAGGGACGGAAAAGAATCTTATATCTTTCTGCTGCACGACGATCAGGATATTAATATTCAAAATTATTTTATTTCAAACAGTCATCCCGATAAGGATCTCATTCATTCGGTTTATAATGCTGTCTGCGATTACAGCAGAATCGCGGAAGGGATGCAGCCCGATAAAGAAATTCCCATAAATACGGATTTTATTTCTGCGGCCGCCAAGCGGGAATTAAATAAAGGCATACTTAATTCCTCACTAAAAATTCTGGAGGCCGGCGGTTATTTAAAGTTATTATCTGAGTTTGATAAGAAAACCACGATACAATTTAATCTCGGAATAAATAACTTAAGAGAATTCATTAAGAAATCGTCAAACAAAAAAGTAAAAGAGATTCTTATCCTCCTTTTAAGAGAATATGGAAGCTCATTGTTTAATAAAGCCGCACAAATTTCGGTCACTCAGCTTTCTTCTCAAGCAGGTTTGTATGAAACTGAAGTAGATGAGACATTGAATGTTCTTGACAATATGGGCATTCTCTCGTACAGCAATATGTCTGCAAAAGAAAGCGTGATCCTGCTTCAGCCCAGAGTAAATTCCGATCGCCTTATCCTCAATTATAAAAAAATTAATGAAACCTATATTTATCTTCAGAAAAAACTGGATACTATGATCGATTATGTTTACGGCAATGAATGCAGGTTCAAATTCATTCTTAAATACTTCGGAGAAGAAACAAAAGATTATAAATGCGGCAAATGCGATAAATGCTTGGTTGAAGAGAAGCTCCCGGCAGCAACAATAAATTATATAAAAGAAGTGATCTTGCGTACCTTATACCAATCGATGCCCGGAATAAATGAAACTGTTCTGATTCGCATTATCAGGGGAACAGGGAAAAGGGAAACGTATTTGAAGCGGGAGACATTCGGAGTCTGCGGCAATTACGAAAAAAATGATCTGCTGATTGTTCTTCATCAGATGCTCTCGGAAAATCTTATTAAAAGAAGCAGATTAAACAAAAAAAATATTGAGCTTGCAAATGCCGGGTATCAAAAGCTGAAAGACAGCGGACTCATTGAAGAACATGCAGAAAAGGATCTGAATTATGAAAAAAATCTAGAGCTTTTCAACCTGCTTAGAGAAGCAAGAAAAAAAGCCTCCTTAAAGTTTATGCAGACTGCCGAACTAATTTGCTCCGATGATATTCTAAAAGAAATTGCCTCCCTGAAACCGAAAAGCAGGGAGGAGATCCTTTCTGTAAAAGGATTTAATCCCAGAATGTTC
>JBLNGL010000564.1:0-7614 GCA_050264735.1 Ignavibacteria bacterium
GATTTGCCTGCTAAGGTAACGCCTCTTAACTGTTTGACAAAAGCTTTTTTAACGCCCATTAATTCTCCATTATTATGTACAAGTGTATGATGTTGAATAAAAGCAAACGATTCAGTAGGCTTTATAAATCTTATCAAAAAGGAAAGATTTCAGTTGCCCCGGTTATGAACTGGCTTAGGTGCTTTACTCTTATTTTTACTTAATTTATGTTAAACTCAATCACTCAATCATATATTTAAATGAAAACTTTAAATGAATATTAAATTATTTCAAAATTAAACCGAATTCCAAAATTGACCTCTCCAAAATCAGCACGTCCTACACCGGCTCATATAAATCCAAAGAAGACGAAGAAGAAATTGGAGATTTTATTTTAATTTGAACAGCTCGTTTATTCTTTCCGGCGGACGCGCTAGTATTGCTTTATCTCCTTTTTCAATTATAGGCCTTTGAACCAGATCGGGATCAGCGATCATCTTCTCAATCAATTCTTCCTCGGACAAAGGTGTATTCTGCAGGTTAAGCTGTTTGTAAGCTGCTTCATTTTTTCTAAGGAGCTCTTCGGCATTCATTCCCATTTTTTTCAGCAGCGACTTTAGTTTTGATTTGGAGAAAGGCTCTATGTAATAATTAACTTTTTCAAAATCGATTCCGTTCTCCGCAAGCATCTTAGCAACCTTTTTACATGTAGTACATGTCGGTTTTTCGTATACAGTTATTTTTTCCATGATCTTTCCTTTATATAGCAGATATTAACGTTTAAGAAAAATATTTCGGAATCCTTCTTTTTTATCTTTTTTAAAATATATATATTCAAATCCATTTTAACCGCTTTGAGATGAAAATATACAATTATTTGCTTAACATCATAAGGAGCAAGGGTACAGCTTATCTTATTCTGCTGGATCCCGATAAAATTCATAACGGCAGGATAAAAGATTTTATTGCATGCTCAGAAAAATCGGGTGCGGACGGATTTTTAATCGGCTCCAGTTTAATGCTGAATAATGATTTTGAAGAATTTGTCTCCTTGGTAAAAAGCATTACAAAGCTTCCTGCTATTATTTTTCCGGGGGCAATTGATCAGATTACTCCGAAGGCAGATGCCCTTCTTTACATTTCCGTAATAAGCGGAAGAAATGCAGACCATCTGATCGGCAAACATGTTCTTTCCGCTCCATTAATTAAAAAAACCGGAGTGGAACCGATTTCTACAGGCTATATTTTGGTGGAATCCGGAACATCTACAACAGCACAATATATGAGCGGCAGCTTCCCTGTTCCCCGTAATAAACCTGAAATTGCCGCTGCTACCGCATTAGCTGCAGAATATATGGGAATGAAATTTATTTATCTCGAAGCCGGTTCGGGAGCGCAGCAAACGGTTCCGAATGAAATGGTAAAAGCGGTGTCATCATACTGTTCTGTTCCGGTAATTGTAGGCGGCGGGATAAGAACCCCTAAAGAAGCATCGGATAAAGTAGAAAACGGTGCAAAAATTATTGTAACAGGAAATTTCTTTGAGAATGAAAATAATTGGGAGCTTATTAAAGATTTTGCCGATGCAGTGCATAATACAGAAAGAATTGAAGTGCAGCTTCAATTAGATAAAAAGGGAGAATGAGCTTTGGATAAAAAAAAATTTGTTATTGATTCCTTAAACGAAAGTTCCCGTACAAAAATTAATATTCTTAATGATTGCATGGATGATATTCTAAAAGCTGCTGATCTTTTATCAAATGCATTTAGGGACGGGAAAAAACTGCTGCTCTGCGGGAACGGCGGGAGCGCCGCCGACTGCCAGCATATTGCAACGGAATTGGTAATCAGATTGAGCCACAATATTGATCGCCCGGCATTGCCTGCAATTTCTTTAACTACCGATTCTTCCAATTTAACCGCCGGTGCAAATGATATCGGATATGAAAATGTATTTATGCGGAGCGTACAGGGATTGGGTAATGAAGGGGATATTCTTCTGGCTATTTCGACCAGCGGAAATTCACAAAATATTGTTAAAGCCGCTGAAACTGCAAAATCAAAAAAAATGAAGACTATCGGATTTCTAGGAGGCACCGGAGGGAAATTAAAACCCTTAGTGGATCTCTCTATTATCATACCTTCTTCAAATGTTCAGAGAATTCAGGAGGGACACATTACGGTTGCTCACATTATCTGCGAGTTAGTTGAAGATGAATTGTACGGAAAATAGCGTTGATTTTTGTAGGTCAAAGCGTCAGCTTCGACCAAAATACAATATCATTAAATTACTAATACAATCAGATAAATAAAAAATTTGGCCTAAGCTGCCTACATAATCGTAAAAGTTAAAAACTAATCCTTGTCCCCAGCCAGCTTACCTTATCCCCGATTAAAACATTATGCCTGTCGGTAAAACCGGCATTTACTTCCAGGACATATTTAGCGGGTGCCGAGGAAGGATAAGATTGATCGGACAGAATCTTGGTGTTCTTATGAATCGTAACTATTTTTTGCTCCGCGTTTATAAAAATCATATCTACTGAAATATTTGTATTTCTCATCCAGAAAGACTGTATTTCTTCGGCAGGAAAGATGAACAGCATCCCCTGCTTTTCTTCCATGCTTTTCCGGAACATTAATCCGAGCTGCCTGTCAAAATCATTGTCGGCAACTTCTATATCGATTTTTGCTTTAGTGCTTCTTAAAGAATCTAGAAATAGCAGCTCTCCCTCTTTTTTAAACATGTATTCTTCTTCAGGTTTTTCTTTATTTAATAAATTGTTAAAAACAAAAAAAATAACCAATGCAAGAATTAAAACTGCTCCGATTATTCTGTAAATAAGAGGGGCTGATTTCTTCTTCTCAGCATGATGTGATTGTTTTCTTTTTATTTCTTTTTTGGTCATATAAATTCAAAGTGATTAATTAAACATAGTAAAAATTTTCTTTTTTATTTTAGCATTTTTCTTTTTAATTCTCTTATTTTTATAAGTATTTCTAAGTTAAATTACCGGAAATAAAAAATTTTTATATGATCCTGGAACGGAAAAAAATTGAGCTGAATTCATCCCAAACCAAATTAATAATCAGCGGCTGGGGAGAAGAAGTTTACGAAAATTCTGTTGTTGAAAAAATAATCTACAAGTCAGACAATCTGAAGGTCAAAGGATACTTGGCATATCCGAAAGATCTCCCGGAAAAATGTCCTTGCATAATCTGGAATAGAGGCGGTTATGGAGATAAAGGAGCCATAGACCGGTTCAATGCAAGGGGAATCTTCGGTCAGATGGCTAGCTGGGGTTATGTTGTGTTTACTTCTCAGTACCGCGGTAATGACGGAGGCGAAGGGAAAGAGGAAATCGGCGGTTCGGATGTAAATGATATTTTAAATTTAATCCCCCTTGCAGAAGAATTCGATTTTACCGATAAAAATAATTGGGGTATTGAAGGATGGAGCCGGGGCGGAATGATGAGTTATCTTGCATTACTGAAAAATCCAAATTTTAAATGTGCAGTGCTGGTCGGAGCTATTTCTAATTTTATGGAATATGTCAAACCAAGTGATAATAGAAATTCAATCTATAAAACAATGTTGGGAGAAAAAGATTTTCTGAAAAAGCTTGAAGAGCGGACTATTATAAATTTTATAAATAATCTTCCGAGAATTCCATATCTCTTAATTCACGGCGGCAATGATGAAACTGTTCCTGTTTCTCAAACAATTGAGATTGCAAAAAAATTTAGCGAATCGGATATTGAACATCATTTGGCAATTTTGGAAAATGGAGATCATTTTTTGAAGAAGCATAGGAAAGAAGTTGATCAGCTAAAAAAAGAATGGTACGATAAATATTTAAAGTGATCCGCATACATACTTCTTCTCATTTTCTTGTATTTTTTAACCAAAACCGGTACATTTGGCTTTAATCCTGCCGATTTGCAGGTTCATAATTCAAGCCGGTTAAGACCTTTCATCAATTGGATTTACAGCTTGCCAATCCATTAATCCAGGCTTTGAATTAAAGATCGTTCTGAATTTTAGGTATATGCTTTTAGATCGAAATTAAAGGAACATTATGAAAAATGAAAATCATCAGGCAGAAGTTCATGATATAGAAACTAAAGAATGGCTTTATTCATTAGATTATGTGCTTGAACATGGTGGACCGGATCGCGTTAGGGAAATACTCCAGCAGCTGCAGATAAGAGCCCACAAAGCAGGCATTAGTATACCGTTCACCGCCAATACGCCTTATATAAATACAATACCCCGTGAGAAGCAGCCCCCTTTCCCAGGCGATAGAGAAATTGAGAGACGGATTAAAAGCTTGATCCGCTGGAATGCCATGGCTATGGTTATTAGGGCTAATAAGCTTGAAAGCGGAATTGGCGGGCATATTTCTACTTATGCTTCCGCTGCCACCCTCTTTGAAATCGGATTTAATCATTTCTTTAAAGGCCGCGGGGAAAGCGGTTACGACGGAGACCAGATTTATTTCCAGGGACATGCTTCACCCGGTATATATGCAAGAGCATTTCTCGAAGGAAGATTAAAAAATGAGCAGCTTGAAAATTTCAGACGTGAACTGAAGCCCGCAGGGGGATTGTCTTCCTATCCCCATCCCTGGTTAATGCCTGACTTCTGGGAATACCCGACCGTTTCTATGGGACTGGCTCCAATTATGGCAATCTACCAGGCTAGATTTAAAAAATATCTGGATGACAGAGAATTAAAAAAGAATAATGATACACATGTTTGGGCTTTTCTTGGAGATGGCGAAACCGATGAACCTGAAACTCTAGGCGCAATTACTCTTGCAGCTCGTGAAAAATTGGATAACTTGATCTTTGTAATTAATTGTAATCTTCAGAGGCTCGACGGACCGGTTAGAGGCAACAGCAAAATAATCCAGGAACTCGAAGCGATTTTCAGGGGAACAGGCTGGAATGTTATTAAAGTAATCTGGGGAAGCGACTGGGATCCTTTACTGGATAAAGACAAGGAAGGTAAACTGGTCAAAAGAATGAGCGAAGTTGTGGATGGTCAATACCAAAAATATTCAGTCGAAAGCGGGCAATATGTTCGCGAACATTTCTTCGGTGTGGATGATGACCTGCTTAAAATTGCTGAAAGCTATAATGACGAACAATTGAGAAAGATGAAACGCGGCGGTCATGACCCTGAAAAAGTTTTTGCTGCATATAAAGCTGCAGTCGAACATAAAGGATCTCCCACTGTAATTCTGGCAAAAACCATAAAAGGATATGGACTGGGTGAAAGCGGTGAAGGGAAGAACATTACTCACCAGCAAAAAAAATTAAATGAAGATGAATTGAGAGAATTCCGTACAAGATTCGGTATTCCTATTTCCGATGAGGATGTAGCAAAAGCCCCGTTCTATAGACCCGATTCGGATACCCCTGAAATAAAATATCTGCTGGATAGAAGGGAAAGGCTTGGCGGCTTTGTTCCAACAAGAAAACATGATATAAGACCTATCAAGACTCCACCCGAAGAAATATTTAAAGAATTCTATAAGGGAACCGAAGGACGCGAAGTCTCAACTACAATGGTGTTCGTTAGGATTCTTGCTAAATTATTGAAGGATAAAGAACTAGGAAAAATTATTGTCCCGATTGTTCCCGATGAAGCAAGAACCTTCGGAATGGAATCCCTGTTTAGGCAGATTGGAATCTATTCGCATATCGGTCAGCTTTATGAACCTGTCGATAAAGAAAGTCTTCTTTACTACAAAGAAGCTAAGAACGGGCAAATACTTGAAGAAGGAATTACCGAAGCAGGGGCAATGTGTTCATTCATAGCAGCAGGCACTGCTTATGCAGCACACGGATTAAATATGATTCCTTTTTACATTTACTACTCAATGTTCGGTTTCCAGAGAATCGGCGATTTAATGTGGGCGGCAGGCGACAGCCGGTGCAAAGGATTTCTTATTGGAGGCACATCCGGGAGAACAACTTTAAACGGGGAGGGACTGCAGCACCAGGATGGGCATAGTCATCTTCTTGCTTATCCAATCCCGAATCTTGTTACTTATGATCCTGCTTATGCTTATGAGCTGGCAGTTATTATCAGAGACGGGATCAGGAGAATGTATGAGGAACAGGAAAATATTTTTTACTATTTGACTGTAATGAATGAAAATTATGCCATGCCTCCTATGCCCGACGATGTAAAAGAAGGAATTGTAAAAGGAATTTATAAACTTAAACCTTCTTCAAGGAAGAATGCAAAACTCTCTGTTCAGCTCTTCGGAAGCGGTACAATCCTTAATGAGGCTCTCAAGGCCCAGGAAATTTTGGAGGAAGACTATAAAATTGCCGCTAATGTATGGAGCGTAACAAGCTATAAAGAACTCAGGAAAGATGCTTTAACCGCAGACAGATGGAATGTGCTTCATCCATCCGAACAGCCGCAGGTGCCGTACATCTCCAAAGTTTTGGAAAACCTCTCTACCGGACAAACCGGAGGGCAGCCCGTATTTGTTGCTGCTTCTGATTATATGAAAACACTTCCTGACTCGATTTCAAGATGGATTCCGGGAAGACTTATTTCATTGGGTACTGAAGGTTATGGCAGAAGTGAAGGACGCAAAGAGTTGCGCGACTTCTTCGAAGTCGACGCAAAACATATTGTGCTCGCTGCATTGTACGGACTCCTTAAAGAAAATCAAATAAAACTTGTTACTATTGAAAAAGCCGTTAAGGATTTAGAAATAAATCCTTCTAAATTAAATCCAATGTTCGCATAACCTGATAAATATTTAGGTAAATATGCCGCAAGAAATTAAACTCCCTGAGCTGGGAGAAAATATTGAAACTGCTGATGTTGTCTCTGTTCTTGTAAAACCGGGAGATAATATCGAAAAAGAACAAGGCCTTATTGAAATAGAAACTGACAAAGCAACAGTTGAAGTCCCGTCTACAATCGCAGGTATTGTGAAGGAAGTTCTGGTCAAAGAGGGAGAAAAAGTAAAAACAGGACAAATAATTGTTTATTTGGAAGATGGAGAAGATAAAACAGCTTCTGCGGCTGAAAAAAAACTTTCTGGAGATAAGAAGGAAGTAAAAGCTAAACCAGAAGCTGAATTAAAAGTTGAGAAAAAAGAAGAAGCTAAAAAAACTATCCCGGAAAAATCCGATTCAGGCAAGAAAGAAATTTCAGAGTTAAAGCTTCCCGAACTTGGAGAAAATATAAATTCTGCTGCGATTGTTAGTGTCCTCGTTAAAGAAGGAGATTTTATTGAAAAGGATCAGGGAATCCTGGAGATTGAAACGGACAAAGCTACGATAGAAGTTCCTTCTACTTTAACAGGTAAGATCACTGAAATTCTCGTTAAGCCAGGCGATACTGCATCAGTAGGTCAAACATTACTCAAAGTCTCTTCCGAATCTAAAGAGGATGAGAAACCGGCTAAAGAAGAAAAAGAAGAACCAAAGAAAGCGGAAAAGAAAGCAGTTGGGGAGAAGGAAGAAGGGAAAAAGGAGGAAACGCAGGCAGGCGAACCGGTCGTTGCGCAGATTGAACAGCAGCCTCCAATTTTGAAAGGCTCCGCACCGGCTGCACCATCCGTCAGAAGAATTGCCATGGAGCTTGGAATAGATATTAAT
>JBLNGL010000565.1:0-6156 GCA_050264735.1 Ignavibacteria bacterium
ATTGAAGGATGTGAATTTGTAGAGACGCATGGGATTGTAGAGACGCATGGCCATGCGTCTCAACATAAGGTAACGAATAATCTTTCAAATATAATAAGAAGATTTAAAGGAGCGTGTACAAAAAGAATTCATCTTAATAACATAAATTCTTTTTCCTGGCAATCCCGGTTTTATGATCATATAATCAGAAATGAAAAAGATTTATACCGCATAAGAGAGTACATTCAAAATAATCCGCTTAAATGGGAATTGGGTGAATACTATTGTGGGTGATAATATTTCGACGCAATCTTTTTAAAGATTCTTCAGGCATTTCATGAAGGAATTACAATGTCCTTTTTACGACGAGTATTGTAACATCATCGGAAGGCCTGGAATCTTTCAGCCATGTTTTATGATCCCGGATAAGTTCATCAATGATATGCTTTGGAGCCGTACCGTTTACTTTTGAGAGCTGCTCTACTACTCTCTGTTCGCCGTATTCACTGCTCAAGCCATCTAGCTCTTTTATTGAGGATTCAGTCAATCCGTCGGTATAAAGAAGAATTGTATCATCTTTATCCAGGCGGAATTTATTTACTCCGTATTCGGCATCTGCAAAGAGTCCTACCGGCATACCGGTAGCCGGGATCTGATGAACGCTGCCGTTCTTTAGAAGAAGGGGAGGATTGTGTCCTGCTACTGCAACTTCGATTGCACCGTCGGGATAAGCTTTACCAATAACTATCGTCGCATAGTTGGAATAAATCGTGCTTTCGTTAAAAAGCCGGCTGGCTTTTTTTAACAGTTCATTAACCGGCAGTCCGAATGAAAGAAGACTATGTATCAATCCATGAAGATGCGACATCATTAATGAAGCTGAAATTCCTTTCCCCGAGACATCGCCGATAATGAAAATTACTGAATCATCATTTAAAGGAATAATATCGGTGAAATCGCCGCTTACCGGTCCGGCGGGATTGTAATGATAGCTGAAATCCCAGCCGCTTATCGATTGATTATTTTTCGGCAGGAGGTTTCTCTGGATCTTTGCCGCAAATTCAAGATCGCTCTCAAGAGCATGGCGCTGGGCATCATCTAGACAACCCAGGCAGACTGACACCAGCGGATCAATGAAAAGACGCTCTTCTTCGACGGCATCATGACAAACCTCGCAAACGCCGTAAGTCCCGTGATCAATTTTATTCAGAGCACTATCAACCTGCTTAAGCAAGCCGACAAGGTTAGAATCACCTGGTTTCTGTTCAAGCGCATTATTAAGCCTTTCTTTGCGCACATTCAGCTGATCCCGCAGTGAATTTATCTGTAAAGCTTCCATTCCTCACCTCGTTCAAAATAGATTAAAGGTCTGTTATATTTGATCCACAATATTAAGAAACGATTCAGAAATTCATTAACCATTTTTTTTACCAGGTGCTGCTGTTCACGTGCTTTCTCTACCGTACCACATATTACTACTTTGTGGTAAGAAGGTCTTTCCCCATCGGAAAGAACCTGAATTAAGGTGCTTTCCCAACTATTAAAACGACTTTGTTCCAAATCCAATCTACTTTTGCATCGAAAAAATAAACAAGAGATGCAAAATGAAAAAAATACTTCTGATTCTACTGATAATAAGTTCGGCAATTTTATCCGCTCAGAATGCTGAACCGAAAGGGAGTATACAGGGAAAAGTAATTGAGAGGGAAACAAAAACACCGCTGGCAGGTGTTAATGTTTATATTAAAAATGCTCAAACCGGGGCGGCAACTGATTCTGCCGGAAATTATGTAATCAAAAATATTCCCGTCGGATTAGTTAATATTGTTTTCAGCTTCATCGGCTATGAGCAGGTAACAAAAACAGATATAAATATTAAACCGGACAGAGCAGTAATTCTAAATATTGAGCTGAATTCATCTGCCGTACGATTGCAGGATGTTGTTGTTTCAAACGGTTATTTTTCCGAACTGGAAAATAAACCTTTAGGCACAGTAAATTTTTCTTCCGAAGAGATAAGCCGTTCGCCCGGCACCGCAGGAGATGTGAGCAGGATCCTTTTCATCCTGCCGTCAGTTGCAAAATTGAATGATCAAAGAAATAGTCTTATTGTACGCGGCGGGACTGCAGTTGAAAACAGCTTCTACCTTGACAACATTGAAATCCCTAACATAAATCATTTCCCGGTGGAAGGTTCTTCCGACGGTCCGATAGGGATTCTTAATGTCGATTTTATAAAAGATGTTAATTTTTATTCGGGCGGTTTTTCTCCTGCCTACGGCGACAGGCTTTCATCCATTATGGAAATATCATTCAGGGAAGGAAATAAAACCAGGTTTTCTCCCCAGCTTAATTTAAATATGGCAGGATTCGGGGGAGCGGTTGAAGGCTCAATCGGAGAAAAAGGAAGCTACCTTTTCTCTGCAAACAGAAGCTATATTGATCTGATAGTAAACCAGCTTGAAGAAGGCTCGCCGCTTCCCAGGTACGGGGATATGCAGGGAAAAATTGTGTACGATCTTGATAAAGAAAACCGTCTAACGCTGCTTGATGTATTCTCAATTGATGAGATCTATATGGACAAAGATAAAGGTGTTGAACATGATGCAAATATGTACGGCGCAACCGACGGCATTACAAACACTGCCGGAGCAAACTGGCAGCATATCTGGAGCAGCATAGGATTTTCAAATACATCAATTGCTCATACCTTTACAAAGTATGATAAAGACTACAGTAAGACTGTTTCTCAGCGGCAGTTCTATACAAATAATTCCGAAGAAAATATTTTCAGATTAAGGAATGTCAATTACCTGAAGCTGAATAATCTGAATAGTATTGAGTTCGGCAGCGATATTTCGGCAATGTTTATAGACTATGATACATTTTACGGCGAATATGATGACCAGTTCGGGAATACTACTCCGGCTCTCTATACAGGCAGCAGAATGGAAGGATATAAGCTGGGAGCATTCGCTGTACATCATTTTAATTTTCTTGAAAGCTTTAGTCTGGACTACGGTTTAAGAGCAGATTACTTTACATATAACAGCAATCTTAACATTTCACCGAGAGCATCATTAACTTATCATTCAGATCAGAAGACATCTTTTTCCATAGGAGCAGGATTGTTTCATCAGAATATTCCGAACAATATACTGGTACAGAGTGAAAGTTTTAAATCCCTCAAAACTCCGATGGCTGTACATTACACTGCCGGCTTCAGCCGCACGTTGTGGAATGCAGCGCGGTTAACTGTAGAACTTTATTATAAAGACTATTACAGCTTCCCCGTAAATCCCTCGCAGCCTGCAATGTTTTTATTTGACCAGGTGCAGGTATACGGAATTTTCTGGAGCAATACTGCTTTGGAAGACAACGGCAGAGCAAGTGCAAAAGGAGTTGAGGTCACTCTCCAGAAAAAATTAGCAGAAGATTTTTACGGGCTGGTAAGCGGATCATTCTCAAATTCAAGCTATAAAGATTATTCCGGAAATTGGCACAACCGGATTTACGACAACAAATTCAATTTTAATTTGGAAGGCGGATACATCCCGAGCAATGACTGGGAATTTAAGATTAGGTGGATTTATGCAGGAGGCGCTCCGTATACTCCACTCGATTATGAAGCATCAAAAAATGCAGGAGTGGAAATATGGGATTTAAACCGGATTAACTCCGAGAGACTTCCCGATTATCATTCAATGAATATAAGAATTGATAAAAGATTTTATTTCAGCAGCTCCAGTCTGCTGGTTTACTTCAGTGTCTGGAATGTGTACGGCAGAAAGAACGTAGCATTTTATTACTGGAATGAAGTGACAAATGAAATTGATACACAGGAGCAATGGGGAACGCTTCCGGTCCTTGGCCT
Organism: Ignavibacteria bacterium; assembly: GCA_050264735.1. Classification (GTDB taxonomy): domain Bacteria; phylum Bacteroidota; class Ignavibacteria; order Ignavibacteriales; family Ignavibacteriaceae; genus DATKLQ01. The sequence goes on from JBLNGL010000565.1 coordinate 3,854, forward strand.
GGAATATGAATTTTAATTTTTTTAAGCTACTTTTTCTTTCCAGGCATTGCTTCTGTATTGAGCAGGAGTAATGCCTGCAGCTTTTTTAAAGGCGGAATAAAAAGCTGATTTGGAGCTGAAGCCTGCTTCAAACCCAAGTCCCAGCACTGAGAATTTATTTTCCGTATCATTTTCTATTAATCTTTTTACCTCATCTACCCTGTAGCTGTTTATATAATCGTAAAAATTCTGGTTAAGCCTTGTATTTATAATCTCCGAAAGATTGTGGGCCGAAATATTAACCATTGAAGCAAGCTCCGAAAGATTCAGGTCGTTCTTTAAATAGGGTTTTTCGTTTTTCATTATATTGTTCAGCTTTTCGATCGCATTTAAAGCAAATTCATCAGACAATCCCGATTTTTTATAGGATACGTTTTTCTCTTTCTCATCAGGATTCTGCTCGCCGGTTTCAATTAAAACTACTTCCGGCTGGCGCAGGCTTCTGTATGCAATTAAAAATATAAAAACAGCCATTGCCACATAGATTAAAGCGGATGCCCTTAGTTCTTCACCGTAAAAGAAATTCGCCGCATATGAAAACAGCACAACCATCCAGATTGCGGTATTGCCGACTGCCAGGTATGTAAGCCAGCGGAGATTTATCCTGTCGATGTTTGAATATGAATCTTTTATCCTGTTATTGAATTTAATTGTCTCTTTTATGACCAGGTAAGTATAAATGATCCCTGAAAAAGGAATTAAGTCTCCTATCAATGCAAAATGCCATGGAGCCGTACTTTCTGGCTTAAGCAGGTTTTCATAAAATGATTGAGGCTCAAAATAAAAAAAGAAAAGACCGTAGATCTGAACAAGCAGAAAAGGAAGATAATTAAGAAGATATAAAGGCTTGAATATTTTTTCCTTACGCGTTAACAGCAGGACATAAATAAAAATATTCGGACCGTATAAATATGGAAATGTATTGCTTACCGCCATCAGCTGCGGCACCTTCAATATATTCCTGCTTACGAATAAAACACTAGTCACCAGGTCTAATGCGAATAAAAGCAGGGTAACGGCAAGCATTCTGTTTGCAATATGATTTTCCTTCTTACGGAACAGAACCACGGCGAGCTGCACAGCCTGTGCGGCACCTATAATGAAGATGTATGTTAAGATATCTGCGAACCTAAGCATAAGGCAGAAATAGAATTAATTCATCTAAATATTTTAAATATAAAGAAAAATGAAGCTTTATTTTATATGCAAATGATTGACACGGTTTTACGAACATATAATCAGGAATGAAAAGGATTTATACAGGGTAAAGAGTATATTCAAAATAATCCTGTGAAATGGGAATAGGTTATCGAAGAGTTCCCGGTCGTTTTTTATTTATTATATTATTTCAGGTTCTCTAATGCAGGGAGAATATATTCCCAAAGCACCGGCTCCAGCTTGGATTGATTATCATTCCACCCGGTGCATACTGCAACTGCATTATAACCCGGTATGACCCAAATAAATTGTTCTCCCCTCCCTGCAGCAAAGAAAATCCCTGTTGATTTTAATCCGGAATTTTGACCATACCGCCACCATTGATACCCATAGTCGCAGTAATAATTTATTTGGCTGAAAGGTTTTATTGACTGTTCGATCCAGCTTTCTGAAATGATTTGTTCATTTCCCCATTTCCCTTTATGCAGATAGAGCTGTCCGAATTTCGCCATGTCGATAGGGCGTATTGAAAGTCCCCATCCGCCGATTGAAATATTCCCGGGGCGGCTGTCCCATGACCAATTTTCAAATGTCAATTTAGTAAAAATGTTTTCGAGTGCTGTTTCCGCTGAGGATTTCCCCGATGCTCTGCTGATAATTCCCGATTGAACATGGCAAACACCCCTGTTATATGTAGTGTGTCTGCCCGGCGCATAACTCATCGGCAGATCCAGAATATACTTTATCCAGTCGCTGCTTTGAACAAACCCTGCTACATAATTATCCGGATCATTGTAAGAGGTTGACAATTCGTCCCAGGTAAATCCGGCTGTCATTGTAAGCAGATGTTCAATCGTAATTATTTCTTTCAATGAGTCATAATTGGCTATACTGCCTCTATATTCGGGAAAGAAATCGAGCACCTTCATGCCGGTACTATCTATATCTCCTTTGTCCATGCAGATTCCCATTACGGCGGATGTAAAACTTTTTGTGACTGAATACATAGGATGCCTGTCCTGCTTCGAATAGCCGTTAAAATATTCTTCAAAAACAATAGTATCGTTTTTTGAGATCAGCAGGCTGTGTACTTCTCCGTATTGACC
>JBLNGL010000566.1:0-4427 GCA_050264735.1 Ignavibacteria bacterium
CCTGCTGGGCACGGTATCTGGGTTCACCTTCGGAGATGAAATATTCCTCAAGGTCGCTCAGCGTAAGCCCTTTAAGCAGGAATTTCTTCTTTATTTTTTCTTGTTCTCCGTCTCTCTTCAAATTTTTCAGCTGTACCGGTTACTTTTATTAATTCCGTATTTTTAATGATTCAAATATAGTGATATGAATTCCGGCAGGAAATGGGAAATTATACGAACTGCATCTATAACTATTTTTATATTTTAAAGCATTCTAAAGATTAATTTTATTAAAGAAAGAGTTTTGAATGGGAATAAGTTTTAAACCTGCTGTTTCGGAAGATATATTCACCATATTAAAATTCATTAAAAACTTTCACGGGATGAGCAGCTATCCTTTTCATGAGGAGAAGGTTGGAGAATCTGTCCGTAACCTGATTAAGAACAATAATTTAGGTAGAATCTGGATTATTGAATTTGATTCGAAATCAGTTGGTTATATAATTCTTACATTCGGCTACAGTATAGAATACAAAGGGACAGATGCATTTATAGATGAATTGTATATTGAAGAAGAATTCAGAAGCAGAGGCATAGGTAGAGAAACAATGGATTTTGTGATTAAGGAGTCGGTTAAGCTCGGAATTAAGGCTGTCCACCTGGAAGTTGAAAGGAATAATGATGCTGCAAAAAACCTTTATGAAAAATATGATTTTAAAGATAACGGAAGAACATTGATGACGAGGTGGATTGGAGAGTGAATCACGCTTGCCGGATGAAGAATGGATAAATGACTGAATGTCTGCCCGCTTTTGGCGGGGATGAATTCCTATTTATCAACTCTCATTGACATTATAATATCCGCAGATCAGATTCATATAAGCGAGATTCACCTTTATAGTTCAAGTTCAGGTTAAAGTTCAAGTAAGAAAATTTTAATTCTTGAACTTGATCTTGAACTTGAACTTTATCTTGAACTTGTTCTTTTAGGTTAGTACTGATAGCCTTTATTTATTAACTTCTTCTTTTGCGCTCGTTTTAATCCACTGCCCGGAGACTTCCTTTATAAAGTTTTCATATCTGCGGGGATCTTTTCCCAAAATCCTGCGTGTCTGTTCAAGCTCTTCATCAGTTGCTATAAAACCTTTTTCCTGGAACTGCTTGTACATTCTCCAGAAATCCTGGATCAGCCATTCAGGCATATAAGGTCTTGAACGGTTAGCCCACGCTTCAAGATTATCACCTGCATATTTAATTCCTTTATCAAGATAACGGGAATAAATATTTGCCGTTTCATCGCCGGTCAGAATTTCGCTTCCTACTAGGTTATAAGTTTTACCGATGAAGTCATCTTTAAGCAAAGAATTCACTGCAGCTTCAGCTATATCTCTTACATCTACCCTGCTTACACCTTTATTGCCTATCGGCTGTCCGTATATACTATGTTCAAGCAGACCTATTTTAAACCAGTAATCATTTTGGAAAAAATTGTTTGGCCTGATGAGTGTATAATCCATTCCCGAAGATTTGATTCTATTTTCTATCGGAATTTTGCCTGAAAAATGAGGTGAGTCTTTAAACTCTTCAAGCTGATGAACGGACATATAAATAATCCTTTCAACACCAGCTTCAGAGGCCGCCTCGACACCGTTTATTCCTTCTTCGGTTTCGGTTTCACTCAACGGTGTCATAAGAAATACTCTGTCTACCCCGTTAAAAGCATTTTTGAGGGAATCTTTAACTTTTAAATTTCCAAGTGCACCTTCAGCCCCTTTAGGAAGCTTGTCCACTTTTTCTTTAGAGCTTGTTAAAACTCTTAAGTCTGCATTCCTGTTAAGCAGTAATTTTACAACTTCACCGCCGACAGTTCCCGTACCTCCAACCACTAAAATTTTCATAGCAACATCCTTTCTTTATTTAAAAAATTTGCTGCTTCCGTTTTTTTAGAAAATGATGAAATTAATGAATAAAATAAAGCTAATAAAATTTGTTCCGGTTCTCTGTGATGCAATAAACCAAAGATGAAAAATTGTCCCGTCTATTTCTTTCTCTTCATTTAGTACAAGCTGCCTTTTTGCGTAATAGGTATGCAGGTAATCCAGAACTAATTTACCTCCGGGTTTCAGCGCTGTGGACATATTCCTAATCACCGAGTTATGCTCGAAATGAGTTTTAAAGTACCCGAAGCTTGTAAAGAAATTAAAAACATAATCAAAATATTCCTTGCCGAATGGAATACGCATATCACGGCAGTAGCAGCGCAGGTTACCATGCCTGAATTTCTTTGCTTCTCTTATGTTATTGAAGGAAAGATCAATACCTGTTCCCTGGAATCCTTTCATAGCTAAAAATATCTGCGTGGCGCCCTGCTCCGCAGCCTGCATCAAGCATTGAAGAATTTTTAAAAGGTTTAAGATTTATCAATAGGTTGTCGATAAAATCCGCTGCTTCTTTTTCATCATGCCTGCTGTACAGTTTATGATAATGTACCGTATCAAACCACAACTTGAACCAGGGAGTCATTCATTTTTAACATTTATTCCTCTATGAATTTAATTATTGATGCGGACAAAAATATTTCACGCACCGGCCCCCGATCATTGACTTAAGTCAAGAAATTCATACGGGAAAATAGTCTTCATAATTTATTAACTTGAAAGCGCCATTAAGGCAATCTTTTTTTCTTTTCCGGCTCTTCTGACTTTAGTTTATTTTTTTCTTCCGGTGAAATTAATTCACGAATAAAATCTTGTGCCCATTTAACAACATCAAAATTCTTCAGATGCATCTGCATTATTTTAATTCTTCTGATTTGTTCCCTTACGGGCATTACGAGTGCATTAGAGATTGCTTCCGCAATTTCCTCTTTATTGTTCGGATTAATTATTATTGATTCGGTCAATTCCTTGCTGGAGCCTGCCATTTCGCTTAAGATCAGGACTCCTGTTTTATCTATTCTGCATGCTATATACTCTTTTGAAATGAGATTCATTCCGTCCCTTAAGGGTGTTACAAGAATTACATCCGAAATACTGTATAAAGCCACTAAAGGATTAAAGGGGAGGAAACCATATTGATAAGAGATCGGTGCCCAGCTGATGCTTCCGAATTTCCCGTTTATCCTTCCCACGAATTCATCTATCTGCTTTTTCATTTTCCGGTAATGCTTCACCCCGATACGTGAAGGAATTACCCTTAATATCAAAATTATTTTTTCAATCCAGCCCGGATTATTCTGAAGAAATATTTCATATCCCTGGAGCCGGTTAAGTATTCCTTTTGTATAGTCAAGCCTGTCTATCGACAAAATTATCTTTTCAAACTTAAGAGTATGCCTGAATTTTTTAACATTTCCCTGAACTTCGCTGCTGCCGAAAGAATTTTGAAACTTCTGAAAATCTATTCCCATCGGAAAAGTCCGGACTTTTATTACCCGGCTATCATGCAGAATATTTCCGTCAGCGCTTTCATTCATTAAAATCCTCTGAACACATCTTTGAAAATAGACCGTATAGTCCTCAGTATGGAAGCCGATTAAATCAGCACCAAGAAGTCCTTCTAAAATTTTTACTCTCCACTGGCTTGGCAGAAGGCTGAAGATTTCATATGCTGGGAATGGGATATGAAGAAAAAATCCGATATGTGCATCAGGTTTCTTTTCTCTGATTAATTTGGGTAGCAGCATTAAATGGTAGTCGTGAATCCAGATTAGATCATCAGGCTTTAAAATGCCGAGAATAGATTCAAGAAATTTTTCATTTACCCGGTTGTAGGAATACCAGTATTCAGCTTCATAAAAAGCATATGAAGGGAAATAATGAAATAAAGGCCAAATTGTATTATTGCAGAATCCTTCATAAAAATTTTCCATTAAAGATTCAGGCAGAAATACCGGGTAGGATCTATACTCATTTAAAATTTTTAACTTAAGCTCAGCCTGAATTTTTTCTTCGATTTCAATTCCCGGCCAGCCGATCCATACATATTCTGTTTTTGAAGGGAAAGAAGATCCTTTTAAAGAATCGAGATATGAACTTAACCCGGAAACCAATCCTCCGGAGCTTTCTTTTAATGAAAGCTTCCCTTCTTTTTTTTCAATTGTAATCGGTAATCTATTTGATACAATAAGCAGTCTCATGAAGAAATTTTTTTATCCATTCTCAAAAACGAAAAGGAAACAATTTTGATGAAAATCACTTCAATGCTTTTATCGGAGGTAATGTATTAAAATTTAATTGAAATTTAAAGCGAAGTGATTTATAAACTAGAATGACTTATTAAGAAAAAATAAAGGAGGTGCAAATGGATCATCCAATCACTCACATTGAAATTCCTGCACCGGACATGTATAGCAATGAAGTTCTATTCGGAAGTATTCGGATGGAAAGCAGATTTAATGCCTGACGGAACCTATGCGATGTTCAGCATCGGAGATACAAAAACAGGAG